>NZ_JASPII010000018.1:0-39386 GCF_030229635.1 Corynebacterium marquesiae | reverse complement strand
TGAACTCGACGGAATACTTTCTAGGCATAGTTCAATCCTTCCTTAGCTGAGGTAGGAACTAAACCCAGGACGCTTCAGCCCAACGAGAAGGACTCATTGAGTAAATATCGGCAGAAAGACAACCGCGAAAAGGCCCAACTTTACGTTGCTGGGCCTTCCTCACTCGTCTGGGCTTTTTAGTCGCTCTTCCTGTGGGAACGTACGTGCAACAGATACACGAACGGCCCTACCAGAGGAATTAACACTAGAAAAAGCACTATCCAAATATCCGACCACCGTTTGTTAGGCTGCCTGAAAAATACAATCAGGCTGACGACTAATAACACCACAGCCGCTAACGTGAGCAACATAAAAACATAATCAACCGGATATGGTTCTAATGGAGAAGCCCCATCACTTCTCAGAGCAGTTAACTGCATTTGTGAAATTTACATCCACCCCTGATTAATCACATTACCGTTGCCATTTCCAACCACGCCCTGCGTAGCGTTCTTAGTGCTCCAGCTGATCCGACCCCATGGCGACGGTACGCCACGCTTCACCTCTACAGCACAAAGAAATGTAGCATTACCACCCGATGTGTAGGCATTGCTCTTATCAGTTTTTACCTGGGTAAGCGGCTGGTAATTGTGCACCACATTGCATTGATGGCCAAGAATTCGGGTAGCGCCCACCTCCGGTTTTGTTTCGTAAGATCCGCTCACTTTAGTTTCGGTGATGCTAATTCCTGCGAACTTAAACTCGTCCGACGACTCAATATATTTTTCGCCACCAGCCGCATAAAGCGTCACGCTCGGCGACGTCTTCAATTCGCGTGAGAAACCACCATCAGTAGCTACCGTTTCGCCCTCACGGTAGTTAAGAGTCGGAACGCGCTTCCCCTCAAGAAACGCTTCTAGCTCTGAACGCTCATCGGAAGACAGTTGTTCAAATTTGCTCAGATCGGACATCGCTTGGCGATCCCCCTCTTCTGCAGACATACGCAAATTAGATGCAAACTCCCCAAGCACGGAAACGTTTTCTTCCGCCGCAGCTGCTACAGCAGTGCCCCTGAAACAACCATGCATACCCCGATTGCTGTTGACAACACTTTTCCTAGACCGTTTATCTTCATATTCCTCATCTCCAACTTTCCCTGAACAGCAACTCATTATGCTTGCCTATAACAATACTGAAGTCACCGCCACCCTTCAACGGCATTTCCGCCCAGCTTCCGCGCCAGACGACGCGGAGAATTCCCCGAGCCCAGCAAAACAACTCACCACCACCCAGCACCCCGAAACCAACCCCACCCAACAAACCCAACCACCCCAAACCCGAAACCGAGCCCAAGAACCCACCAACAGAAAGGCACAGCCCCCTACAACGCCTCAGCAGATGGCTGCGAGGGGAGAAAGGGTAAACCTTGATTGGAGCTATCAAATTAATAGTATTTTTATGAATATGGAAACAAATCCTGAAAAGATAGTTGATAATCTCTTGAAAGACATGAGAGAAGTTGATGACTGGATTTGCATAGCCGATGCAACTGCAGCCAATGAAAAAGATGCATTCGATGCTACTTACGAAGACGTCGTAACTATTCTTGAGGCCGTCAAAGAATCTCCTTCAGTAACTATCGGGAAAGTCACACGTCGTTTTATAGATCTCCCCGATAACTGGAGTCCCTCCGATGTAGCGAAGACCATCTTTTCGTCAGAAAATACCATAGTAGCGATGATGGATTTCTGGTTGCGCGCTACAGAAGGAGTCTATAGCTAGAAGCATCTCCCCTGCGATGTTTAGGAGTCCTGTAAAAGCCAGGCAGTCAATTCTTTTACTGCTTGGCTTTTGCCTCCTGGATAATTAGCGTTCAATTCTGCGGACACAGATTCAAATATTTTGTTGGAGAGTTTCTCAGCCCTATCGGAGCTGATGTTTCCGCGCAGATCATCTAGCGGTACAGAGAGCATGCCATCCCTACTCGGACGCATCCAATACGAGTGCATATCATCAGCGTAGATTTTTGGGAATGTTCCTGACACCTGGGACTCAAGAACAACATTGCCAAAAAATAATGAGGACAGTCGTTTTTCTTCCATGAAGCCCATTCTATAGAAATAGAATTTTGCGGTTTGTTATTCGGCGTGGCATATGAAAAACGGGTTAAGGGCCAGAAAGTGTGTCTGGGATCGGGGATTTTTAGGTTCTGACCTGTAGGTTAGCGTGAAATATATGCTTTGGGAGCATATATCTGGCCTCAACACGGTAAATCCCCGGTGTGGCTGCCAGTCTGTGGTAGTAGGCGGTGGTGTGGTGGCTCAATGCCAAAGAACCGACCACGCTGCTACTGCGGCGATGATACCAAACGCAATGGAACAACCAGCAAAGGCACTATCCGATGGGCGATGTAAGGCCTGTGGAGCCTCAGTCAATAAAAGTCGGCCAGATGTCACAGTGGCGGACCACCAGTCCCGTTAGACCCCATGCATAGCCGCATCCACTCTATGCACAGTTCTTCACTTGCATACTTGGCAAGCATTAGACTTGCATGTACAGCAAGTATTACACTTGCCTTAGTTGCAAACCAGGGAAGTTGACGTTAGGGAGAAGAACGATGAGCGACGACCTTAAGATCATTCACGACGTTCAAAAGCGCACCACGTGGACGCAGAGCTGGTGGGCGGTGGCGATAGTGGCGCTTGGCGTCGGCGGCGGTATCGCGCTATTCAAGCTGTCATGGTGGTACGGCCTCGCGGTTCTTGTACCGACGTTCGTTCTGGGCTATCTCCTCAAAGATAAGATTGCGAACCCCTTCGTTCGGGTCAATCCCAATATGGGGCCGAGTAATGATCGCGCCACCTGGTCACGAGTACTGCTGCCAGGTGCCATGATGTTCTCCACCGTGCCGACGCCTGATACTTGGCCGTGGATGATTGTCTGCGGCGTCGTTGTCTCTACGGCGATGGCATGGATGTTGTATGAGAACCGCAATGCCGCCGTAAAGGGCGTCAATGTCTAAGGAGTCTACGCACCAATCAGCCAAGCTAGATCCGGTCATCCACCCCATCAATCGGCTCAAAATTTGTGCCACGCTGTTCCATTCAGGCGCAACCGGCGGCAGGCAGATGAAATACGCCGTACTTGCAGAGCTCACCGAGCTTCCCGCCGATACGCTTTCCAAGCAGTTGAAACATCTTGAGGACAGCGGCTATATCAGCCGCACCCGCGAATATGGCTCCACGCGCGCCAAAGACGCCGTCTGGGTCGCGTTGACCAAGACTGGAACAGGAGCCTATGCACAGCACGTTGCCGCACTTAAAGCCATGACAGAGGGCTAATAGGCTGCGCAGCCACTGCATAATGTGCTGCCTCAACTGCGGAAATTCGAGGTAACCGTCACTCCCCAGGAAGTGCCCACCGTTCTCAATGGTAGTGAGCGGGGCCGAGAAAACGTCGGCAAGCGTGATGGCTGTATCTAAAAACAAAACTGCCCGACGATCCCGTAGAAATCGCCAGACAGTCCAACTGGGGCCAGGACCAACTCGCCAAAGTACAAACCCTGACCCACAACGAGAACCAAGCCGACCACGAAACAGGACGACCAACCCTCTACGACAACGCTATCGACGCTATCGACACCAACTACACCCATTCAATCGGCATCCAAAAAGGCCAAATCTAGCCCAAGCGACACGCCGAGCCAGACACACATTTTGACCCTTAACCCTGAAAAACCCTAGCTCTGATGAGCTAGGGTTTTTCTTGCTTAAAAGAATTCAATAGTCAGTCTACTTGCACATGGATTGTGTGTCTAGTTAGACGCGCGGAGAGATTCACAAATCCGCGTGGGATGGTTTCCCCGAAGCAATAGAAGTTCCTCGCTCTTTGTCGAGCCGAGGGTACAGGGTTAGAGCCTGGCTTCTTTTCGCGCGTGCGTATCCACCAGGTGCTCCCCAAGACCGTGAGGCTTGGGTGAAAAGGCCCGCCGAACCTGGGACTACGGTCGTTAAGCAATAAAGCTGAGCTTAGCCAAGAGGTACGCACACATGCCGCCGGGGCTACAGAAGTAGTGACTGTAGCCACGTATAAGCGACCGACGTCCCGACTGACGGAAGAGTCGAAGAATTTATTTCCGGTGCTGTTGTAAAGTTGGGGCAGTAGGAAGGGCGACGTGAAATAGTCACAGCCATGGGTATTTTCTCCGGTCGTCATTTTCCCCGTGGCATCATTCTGTGGGCAGTAGGTGGTATTGCCGCTACGGGGTAAGCTACCGCGATCTGGAGGAAATGATGACTTCAGCGGGGCGTGCCGGTCGATGACACCACGATTCTCACCGCTGGGTCCGGAAATACGCCCCTGAGCTGGACAAGCAAACACGGTGGTACCGGCAGGTACCTTACTGGCAAGCTAGTTCCTGGCGGGGTGGATGGGACCTATATCCGGGTCGGCGGCAGGTAGTGTGCTACCTCTATCGGGCGATCGCCGCCGGTGGCCAGATCCTGGACTTTTACCTCTCTTCGAAGCAGAACGTGGCCGCAGCGAAGCGTTTCCTGGCCAAGGCCGTCAGATCCAATGCGTCAGCCGGGTATCCCAGAGTGATCAACACTGATAAAGCACCCTGCCTTGCCAGGGCAATCGCCGAGTTGAAGTCAGAGGGAATCTGCCCGCCAACAGTGCAACACCGGCAGGCGAAATACCTCAACAACATCCTGGAAGGCGACCATGGTCGGCTGAAGCGGATCCTCGGGCCGAAAGGCGCGTTTAAGAACCGGACATCTGCATATCGGACGTTGAAAGGGATAGAGGCGATGCACTCATTGCGGAAAGGGCAAGGCGCGATGTTTGCCTACGGGAAACCGAACCCGGACGCGGTGATCGTCAGCCAGGTCTTCGAGACGGCCTAACAACGCCCACACGCAGCGACCATCAGGAAATGAGAAACTGAGTCTTCGCTGCTCTCCGCCCAACTTTACACCAGCACGACGATTTGTATACCTATAGCACCTTCAATGCCCGATACACGGTAGGTTTGGAACGGAATCTATGTGAGCACAATCAGGAACTATAAAAGATCATATTACTTGCATCCAAGCCTATACTTTCAGAGAATCTCCTTGGCTTGGCGGCAACAGGTGCTAGGTGTGTGTTAGTAAAATTGGCGCGGGTTAATGTCGCGATCGGGGGACATCGATTTATACATCCTTAATGCGGGTCGATTTACTTCGATTGCGGGACTGGCCTATGGCCAACAATATAAATGTGTTTAAAAACACGTTTACTAGAGACAACAAATCGATGGAATCATGTCCTAGACCTAAAAATCCTGATAGGCCTAGGACAAACGCTAGACAGGTACTTAAAGAGGCTGCAATAAAAACCCATTTAGCGGTGGTTTTTCTGTACCTGTATAGCGCACACCAAATAATTAGGGTGATTCCAATTAAAATAAGAACTTGGCTATTTTCCATGTCTACTCCCGGTGAAAAGCGAAACTGTATTTCTTGTCCCTAGCACCGAGTTGCATACGGGAATACGATGTTTGGGGAGTACTTTCCTCCGAGGGCTCGGATGGTAAGGCATCGACCTGTATTAGTGGCGTGAGCTGCTACTGCGGAAGCGCCTGCGCACGCACCTTTGGCTAGCCAAGAGCCTAGGCCAACTCCTGCTAATTTACCGGCGCAGTAAGCAGTTCCTATGGCGATCCCGCTCGTCTCGTCTTTGGAAAAGACTAGCTCTTGTCCGATTTTCTTTCCCCAGCCATGAACGTCTCGGATATAGGGATCTGAAATAACCGGCTTGCCGGCAGGGCTCGACGAGATGTGCTGGATTATCCTATCTCCATCAACTGAAAAATGAGTATTTACCTCGTTTCCATCTACGTCTTTGGCCCAGGCAGGTTCAATGTATGCGCTAGGTTCCTCACCTTCTGCTGGACGTACTAAAATATGTCCGCTTGGAAGCTTTTCAAGAAAAGAATCTGAGAACTCAAAAGAAAGTTCCAAAGGGGCGGCTCCATCGCTAATGCTAACTAGCTGGTTGCCATCTTCGCGCTCTATTAACTTTGTCTTTGTTCCTGCGTTCTTCGATGGCGCCGGAGTGGTTATGCTGTCCTGCTGTGGAAGTAAGGATCCTTCGTTTATTTTTAAGCTTCCATCGTTTGGTACCCATTTCTCTCCAGTAGAGGGAGAGGGAGACTTTGTATTTGCGGCAACGATTGAGTCAACTAGTCCGTCATCAATCTCGGTAGCTGTAGCCGAGGGAGCGAATGCTAAGAAGCTGACACTAAGCGTGGAGGCGGCCAAGATGGAGATTCCCTTTTTTGAAAATGGGGTGTAGTGAAGCATGTTCTTATCCTTGCTGAGGGAGTGAGTATGTTCTGGAACAAGTTCACTATCTCACAAATAAACTCACCTTTTAAGATAATGTGATAAAAGCAATCATCGCACCCAGGAACGGTTTTGTCCCTGTAGAATAGGTAAGGTTGCATTCTTAATATTCGGGGATTGAAGTTTGAGAGTGGGGACGAATATGCCTTTCTTCCTGATCGAAGAAACCGTTACAGGAAGCGAATAAGGCAGGCCTGGTGATTACGTTCTACGCCTTTGTAACCACAGTGGTTATGCTGTCACTCTTTCTTCTTTAGGCGATAAGCACCATCGTGCTGTTTAACAAAGAGATGAGTGCTCTTTTGCACCTATATGACTTGCCGTTATTGTTATTCTGCCAACCCTTGGCCGCAGTCTGAGATGGATGCCGACCATGCCACAGCGTGGTCGAAGGGTGGCAGCACTAAAGAGAGCAACTGCGAGCTGTTGTGTAAGTCCCACAACCGCGCGAAGGGTAACGCTTAGGGGCGTGTCGGGCAGCATCACTTCCAAACCGGCTTAAGTGACAAAATGCCATCACTAAAGTCCCGATTTGAGTCCCAGGACGTGCTCCTTAAGAGAAATAACTAAAGCCCCTACCAGAGTTTTCACTGGTAGGGGCTTGGAAGTTGGTAGCGGGGGCAGGATTCGAACCTACGACCTCTGGGTTATGAGCCCAGCGAGCTACCGAGCTGCTCCACCCCGCGTTGTGATGACTTCCATCATCTGCGCTTGAACAGTGCGTTAACACAAAGTGTATTCGCTCTGTCCTGGCGACTCATGTAACTATACATAGGGAAAGGCACCTACCCAAATCCGCTGGGCAGGTGCCTAATTCATTGCGATTATGAACCGGGACTACTTCTCCGTCGACTGGTAGGACTCGACTGCCTTGTCGAGCTCATCCAGGGCGCGTCCGTATTCCTCGAAGGAACCATCGCGTGCATCCTCAAGGCCCTTCAAAGCCTTATTGATGTCATCGATGGCGCCAGCCTGATCAGAAGAAGACGGAGCGGAAGCTGGAGCCGAAGGCTTATCGTCCTTGGACTCGTCCTTGTTCTTCTCATCCTTGGCGCCGTCCTTGTCCTCGGAATCGCCCTCGACTTCCTCAATGTTTTGGGCAGCCTTGGCATCGATTCCAACTTGTTCAAGGGCATCACCAATAGTCGGGGCGTAGCCTACGCGGCCCTTATAGGAGACGAGCACGCGCAACAGCTTCGGGAAGGCAGAAGCCTGGTCCTTGCGCTGCGAGTAGATCGGCTCGAGGTACAGGATTTCGCCACCGCCTACCGGCAGGGCCAGCAGGTTGCCGTTGTGCAGGTCATTGGTACCCTCCCACAGAGTGCGGTCGCGGGCGACCTGGTCGGACGACATCATCGCATCCTGTGCCTGCTTCGGGCCCTGGGTCTGTGTATTGGTGGGCAGCACGCGCACGGTGATATCGCCGTAGTTTTCCGGATCGGAGGATACAGCCATGTGCGCAGACAAGAACTCGCGGTTGAGGCCACGGTAAGACGTGGTCAGCTGGAAGGTCGGCTTGCCGGTCTTCGGATCTGCGGCCATCACGTAGTACGGCGGCTGATTGAGTTGGCGGGATTCCTCCGCGGTGGGGTCATTCGGCACGGACCAGAAGGCATCGTTATTGAAGAAGACATTCGGGTCATCCACGTGGTAGCGGGCCAAGAGGTCACGCTGCACCTTGAACATATCCTCCGGGTAGCGGAAGTGCTCGCGCAGCTCATCGGAGATCTCCGCCTCAGGCTTAACGACGTCCGGGAAGACGCCCTGCCAGGCCTTGAGCACCGGGTCATTCTTGTCGAACTCGTAGAGGTCCACAGTGCCGTCATAAGCATCGACGGTGGCCTTGACCGAGTTGCGGATATAACCGACCTTGTCATTGACCAAGCGCTGGGTGGTGCCATCAGGGTTGAGGGTGTCCTGGGTGGCGTCGGAAAGCGAGGCACGCTGGGAGTAAGGCAAGGATTCCAGAGTGGTATAGCCATCCACAATCCACTTCAGGCGGCCATCAACCACGGCCGGGTAGGTAGCAGAATCGGTGGTCAGCCACGGAGCAACCTTTTCCACGCGCTCGCGCGGATCGCGGTCATACAGCAGCTTCGATTCGCTGCCGACGCGATCCGAAAGCAGGAAATTCAGCTCGCGATACTTGGCGGCGTACATGGTGCGGTCAAAGATATTGCCAATGCCAACGCCGCCCTTGCCGTCATAGGTGTAGGTGGAGCTATCGGTGTCATACTCGACCGGGTTCTCGCCGGTCTTGCCGGTGATCGCATAATCCATGCCATCGGCCGCGCCAGCAATGACTGGACCGTAGTAGATGCGCGGCTGGTCTACCTTAATGCCAAGGGACTTCTCTGCATCCTGAGTCTCGCCTTCACCTTCGGCCTCGCCGGCCTGGGTCTGCAGGTCAGAAACCGTGAAGATGGGGAAGCCACCGCGGGCAGAACCGGCATCGCGGGCCACCTCATCGACCTTATTGGCCTGCGCTGCCACGAAGCCATTGCCGTGGGTATAGACGGTGTGGCGGTTAATCCAGTCCGACTGGTTCTCCCGCAGCTCGTTCGGATCCAGCTCGCGTGCGGCAACGACGAAGTCGCGCTTCTTGCCATCGATCTCATAGCGGTCCATCGACAGCGTCTCTGGGAAGCCGTAGAAGTTCTTCAACTGCTGCATCTGGGTAAAGGTAGGAGAAAGGATCTCCGGATCCAGCAAGCGGAGGTTATTGATGGTGGCGTTATCGGAGGCGACCTTGTCATCGGAGACTTCATCCCCGCCCCAGTTATCTTCATAGGTGACGTGGTCATCTGTTAGCCCATAGGCATAGCGGGTTGCCTCGATATTGCGGGCGATGGATTCCTCTTCCTTGGCTTGACGGTTGGGCTGTACGGAAAAGCGTTCCATCAACAGCGGCCATGCCTGGCCAATAACCAGCGAGGACAGCAGCATCAGCACCACTGCCAGGCCGGGGATGCGCAGATCCTTGATGACAACGGCCATAAACAGGGCCACGGCCACAAAGACGCCAATGATCATCAATATGATCTTCGCCGGCAAGTAGGCGTGGATATCGGTATAGGAACCACCGGTGAAGAGTTCGTGCTGGGTATTAAGCAGCTCATAGCGCTCCAACCAGTAACCAATGACCTGAGCTACCATCCACAGGCCGGCGGTTACCGCCAGCTGCAGGCGGGCTGGGTGGGAAATGGATCCGCGCACACCGGCGGCCTTATTGCCAATCCGGATGCCGCCCAGCACGTAGTGGCCGAAAAGCGCGATGAGGAAGGCCAGAATCAACAGGATGGATAGGGTGCTCACCACCATCTTCAGAACTGGCAACGTGAAGGCATAAAAACCTAGGTCGTGGTGGAACTGGGCGTCTTGTTCGCCGAATTCCTGGCCGTTGAGGAAGAGCAACACCGTGCGCCAATTGGCCTGACCGATGAAACCGGCGATGACGCCCACGATGGCGGGGATGACCTTGAAGAAGACGCCCATGGACTTCTCAATGGACTTGCGGTATTGATACACCGGCGAGTTCAGGTCCCCAAGGTCGAGCGAATCCGGGCGCCCGCGCCAGGCAAAGTAGCCAGCGGCCCACACCACTGCGGCGGCAATAAGGCCAAAGATGATAAAGAGGACAATCCGCGCAATAATCGCGGTGGTGAAGACGTTCCGATATTCAATCGCACCAAACCACCTCCAATCCGTGTACACGCCCACGAGCATGGGGCCGAAGAACAAAAGGACGGCAATGATGGCCGCAATGATTGTCGCGACCCGCGGGGGCCGCTTCAACGGGGCGGCTGGTGTGGATGACCCTAAGGACAACGCCAGCTCCAATCAACTAGTGCGAATTTAAAACCTGTAGACTTCTTCCAGCTTAAGGAAGCAATACACAGATAACGAATAAGGATGTTCATGAGTTCCCCCGAATTATCACAGCCAGCTTTAAACCGCGCGATGACCGAAGCCGTGGAATTCGTCCACGCGGAAGGCTGGGACGCTCGGCCCACCATCTTCGCGCTGGTTCCCACCCACTTGGTAGCCGATCAGCTTGCCGCGCTCGATGAAGAGGACGCGGCGCCGCTTACCCTCATCGTGCAAGATAATGTGCCCGAAAACATTGAGCCCGGTTCTGAACAGCTGGCCGATTATGTCTCCCGCCTGGCCTGGCCCCGGGAGGTTGCCGGCGTCATCTTGGCCCAAGAAATTAAGTTCCGCGATACCTCTAGCGAGGACCCCTCCCCTCGCCCGGCGCGCCTTTATTCCGGGGCACTGCGAGAGGAAGGCATCGAAACCACCTTGCTGCAGCTGCGTCCCACCGAGGAGGAGCTGGAAGCGGCCGGACCGTTCGCAGAAGATGACATCCAGCTACGCGGCGGCCCACAGGTAGCTCCGGGGGTCATTGCGGCTTTGCGCTATGGGCTGAACCAAGACCCGGATGCGCTAGATTAGACTGAAGTGACAATTCTCGCCTGCGACTAAGGAGCATTTTCCTACCGTGCGACGCACTACTCTCACTCGCCTGACCGCCACCCGCGCCACCGCAGCAGCGCTTCTGCTGGGTGTAGGCGTGAGCACTGCCGCTTGTTCCTCGGACGATGCCGCGCCTGCCGACGCCCCCGTGGAGACCACCGCCGCCGGCGCCGAGACCACCGCCCCTGCGGCGGATACCGCTGAGGAAACCAGCACCGTCTCTAGCTCCTCCACCATTGAGTCCAGCGCTGAATCGAGCGCGGCGGAAAGCTCGGAGGCGTCGGAGGGGGCGTCGGCAAGCAAGGAGCCCGGAACCGAAAAGTTGGAAAAGTCTGTGGCCAAGGCCTATGACATCTTTGCTCCGGTAGCGCCCAAGGAGCTTTTCGCCCTCTTTGACCGCTGCGATTCCACGGGCGGGGACGATTCCTATAACTGCTCTGGGCCAGAGGTAGGCCAGTTCCAGTTCTTCCGCTCGCACTCCAAGGCGAAGCAAACCACGCAGGTGCTTACCGAGCTGCGCAGCTCGCAGGTCATTGAGGATGACGGCGACCGCGTCGTAGGCTGGTCCACCTTGGGAACCACCGCGGTCATTACCGTAGTGGACAATAAAGAAGGCATGGTCATGCAACAGATGATCTCCTCCGACCAGGAAGACCCGGAAGAGAAGATCAAGGAGCTTGGCCTAGCTAAGTAGGCAGACTACTGGCAGGTTTTAATATCCTTGCTGTCCGCGAAATCCTTCATTGTGGACACTGCCTCATCCAAGGTGGAAACTGCCGCGATGGGCATATCGCCGTGATCGCTCGCGGCGGCCTCGGAGCAATTATCCTTCGGCGCGAGGAAGAGCTCCGCACCCGCCTCGTGCGCCGCGGCGATTTTATGTTGGATGCCGCCAATGGGGCCTATCTCACCGTCTTCCTGAATAGTGCCCGTACCGGCCACGAACTTGCCGCCGGTGAGATCTTCCTCGTTGAGCTTATCGATAACCGCTAGGGTAAACATCATGCCGGCGGAGGGCCCACCAATATCCTGCAGGTTGTATTTGACCTTAATATCGTCTTGCGCGACCGAGAGCATGGCGATGCCCAGCATTGCCTGCCCCTTCTGCTGAGGGTTTTCCCCTAGCTCTATTTCTTCTTCTTGCTTCTTGCCGCCACGCTGGACGGTCAGCGTGGCCTTATCGCCAGGGCTTTTCTGCCTGATGACGTCTTGGACCTCGCCTGGCTCCGAGACCTCCTTGCCGTCAACTGCGGTAATGACATCGTCCTTTTTCAGCGTGCCCTGCGCCGCGCCCTCATCCAAAACTTCCGCGATGGTGATCTTCACCGGTAGGTGGAGGTAATCCATTGCGGCGACGGTTGCGGCAGACTCGGACTGGGTAAAGGCCTGCTTATTGGACTCTTCTACCTCCTTATCGCTCATGTTCTGCGGGATGACGGTATCGATGGGCACGATGGTGTCATCAGTCATCATCCAGCGGCCCAGCGCCTGCGCCAGGGTCATATTGGTGCGCACGGAGACCGTGGTCATGTTGAGGTGGCCATCCGTGTCATAGGTTTTCGGTGCCTGAACATCAACGACCTGGGTGCCGTCGACCTCCCCCAACGTGTCCACCGTGGGACCGGGCCCCTCAGCGGCATAAGGCACGGTCAAAGACACATCGGTGCCGGGGATATGGTCAAGCGATACCAACGCACCGGTGAGGACGACAGGGATGGCACCCCAGGCGATGGTGCGGACGCGACGGCTAGCAGGAGAATTCACGGATCAATACCCTACAACCTTTGCCGTAGTGTTCGCTGTCAGCGTAGCGGGGATCATGGAAAGTAGCCGGATGGTGCCGGTAGATTAGGACGCATGAGCAACGGATTCGGTTTTTCTTTCCCCAATAACGATGACGACGATAATGACGGACGTCGTGACCAGAACCCGTTCGGCGCATTCGGCGGCGCTAATGGTGGCGGCCTCGGTGACATGCTGAACCAGTTCGGTCAGATGCTATCCGGCATGGGCTCTTCCATGAACTCGCCGGAAAACTCCGGCCCAGTCAATTACGACATGGCCAAGCGCATCGCCCTGCAGCAAATCTCGCAGTCCAAGACGGTAAGCGCGGATGATACCAAGGCTGTAGAGGAATCCGTCCGCTTGGCGGAGCTCTGGCTTGATGACGCCACCTATTTGCCCACCGCCTCCGGCACGGCCAAGGCCTGGGATTCCAAGCAGTGGTTGGAAGAGACCATGCCGGCGTGGCAGCGCATGGTCACCCCGGTGGCCGAGCACATGAATGATGCTCAGCTGGATTCCATGCCGGAACAAGCGCGCGAGATGATGGGCCCCATGACCAAGATGATGAACCAGATGTCTGGCATGAATTTTGGCATGCAGCTCGGCCACGCCTTGGGAGATTTGGCCTCCCAGGCGCTGACCGGTTCCGATTTCGGCCTGCCCATCGCCCCAGCCAATACCGTGGCACTGTTGCCACAGACCATCCAGAAGGTCGCCCGCGAGCTTAATGTTCCTGGCCAGGAGGTGCTGGTTTATATTGCCGCACGCGAGGCTGCCCGCCAGCGACTGTTTAAGCACGTGCCCTGGCTGGTAGAGCGCATCGTCTCCTCTGTAGAGGAATATGCCATCGGCCTGGTTATTGATACCTCCCACCTGGAGGAAGTCACCCGCGAACTCAACCTCGAGTCCGGCGATCCACAGGCAATCCAGGATGCGATGAGCAAGTTGCAGGGCATGGACCTCTCCCCGCGCATTACCTCCAAGAACACTGCGGCCGCATCCCGCCTCGAGACCCTATTGGCCTTGGTGGAAGGCTGGGCCGAGCACGTGGTTACTGAGGCACTGGGCGAGCGCATCCCGTCGACCTCGAAGCTCACCCAGGCTTGGGCACACCGCCGCAGCACCGGCGGTTCCGCCGAGAATGCCTTCAGCAAGGTGGTTGGCATCGAGCTCAATGCCCCTAAGGTCTCTGAGGCCGCAGAGCTATGGCGCCGCGCCACCGTGGCCGTGGGCGCGGAAAAGCGCGATAAGGCTTGGGATCACCCGGACTTCTTGCCCACTGCGAAGCACCTCGATAACCCGGCCGCCTTCATCGACTCCCTGCTGGACGAAGGCCCGGATGAGGGCTTTGAAGAAGAGTTTGCCAAGCTGGAGGAAATGCTGAAGAACGGCGAGGATTCCTCTGCCGCGCAAGGCGACGAGTCCGAGGAGTCCGAGAACCCGGAAGGCAAGGACGACAAGAAGGACAAGGGCACCGAGGACGGCGAGAACTAACGGCCCCAGCGCTGATAGGCCTCAAGATAGCCCTTCGCCCGCTCAGCGTGGGGCGCCCTGTCCGCCCACTGCCAAAAATCCCGCCCATGGCGCGGGATGAAGGTGTGGGTGAGCTCGTGAATGATCACTGAATCCAGCACATAGTCCGGCACGTGTTGCAGCCGATCACTGAGCCGAATATCCGCGGTGGAGGTAGTACAGCTACCCCACCGCGTATTTTGATTGCTCACCCACCGAATAGAGCCGATGGTTGCACGGCCATCTAAATACGCCGCGTTGAGCCGCCGCGCACGTTCTTCGAGCTGGGCGTCTGTGCGGCGGCCACTGCCCTGTTTCTTCTCCACCCGTGCCAACATGTCTGCGACGGCATCGCGCTCATCCCGCGCGGACATCCACGCGGGAATGCGTACCTCGAGCACCCCGGATACCATGCGCGCCTGCACGGTTTTCTTCCGCTTGGCAGAGCGAATGACTTTAACCTCTGGGGGCTGCGGTGCGGTGGGCTGCGTGCTCGACATGACAGGTGATTGTACCTGTGGTGCAATGGAGACCACATACTTCGGGGGAAGGGGTTAAAAGCGTGGGGATTTCTGCCACCCAAGTGGTCTTGGCGCCAGGCAGCGCCGTGTTGTGCCGCGAGGAAACGGTGATCCAATTTGGCATGGATGCCACCCGCGTTGGGGTTGCGGAAACTGGAAGCGCGCTCACCGTCGCGACGGCTTTCAACACCGCTCGCGAACCAGTGTCCCCGGAGGACTTATCTGAACGACTGCAGGCTGCAGGGCTTGAGAAGGCGGCGGCGCTGAGCCTCATTGAAGACGCGCTGGACTACGGCATCCTCTGGCCACACAACGAGGCCGATGCCAAGGCAGACACCATTGTCCTCATGGGAGGATCCGCCTTGGCGGAGAGGCTCCGCGCGCGCCTTGAGGCAGATGGCTTCCAGATCCGCATCCCGTTGGAGGAAGACAATGTCTTTTCCTATATCCACGACCTCGACGGCATGTATCCAGTACTTGCTGTGGACCAGCTGCACTGCCCACTGGATTGTGCGAATGCACTCGCGGGCACAGGCACTACGTGGATTCCGGTATCTTTGCTGGACAATCGTGGCGTCATCGGGCCTGTACGGCTGCGGGGCCAAGGACCGTGCCCATTGTGTGCGCACTTGGCCCGCGTGGATATGGACCCACTGTGGAATATCATCAGCACCCAGCTCACCCGCGTGCGCCGCACTCCGGAAGCCGTGGTGCTCGATGCGGTCTCGGCGCACACGCAGGTGACTATAAGACGGCTGATGGGGCGGCCGCTGCCGCCAGGCGCACCGACCACAAAGCCGCGCCCCGGACAGCAGTGGGAGGTCGATGTCTACGGACACCATCAACAGCGCACCGTCATTGCGCATCCACGCTGCCCGGTGTGCTTCGGCGGCAAGACCAACCTGGCTAGCTGCGAACCGAACGAATAACCTCTAGTACTTGGGCGCCGTAGCGCTCCAGCTTGCTAGGGCCTACGCCAGAAATGGAGAGCATCTCTGCCTCATCGGAGGGCAGTTCCTCCGAAATCGCCTGCAGGGTGGCATCGGAAAAGATGACATAGGCCGGAACCTTTTCCTCACGCGCAATCTGGGACCGCCACGAGCGTAAGGCGGCAAAGACCTCTTCATCGCCGCCGCCTTCACAATCTTCATGGCGGCCTAGGACCTTTTCCGCCGGTGTTCCCAGCGGACCAGAGCACACGCGGCAGCGCTTCGGGCGGCGTGAGCGAGACCCACCGCCGGAGGCATCTTCGGCCGCCGGGACGATGCCATCGAGGAAGCGCGTGCGCTCGCGCGAAGCCCGCGAGCCGGTAGTCTTCGCCAGCGCCCATGACAGTGCGAGGTGCTCACGGGCGCGGGTAATACCCACATAGAAAAGGCGGCGCTCCTCTTCTACCTGTTCGTCGCCAGCCTTGATGGCATGGTTGATGGGCATAAGCTTTTCCGTTAGCCCCACGAGGAATACCGCGTCCCATTCCAAGCCCTTGGCGGCGTGCACGGTAGCCAGCGTCACGCCTTCCATGGCTGGGGCCTGCTTATCGGTAGAGCGCCTGCGCAACTCCCCCAGCACCCCGTTGAGGTCGATGCCAGGAGTGGATTCCACAATCTTTTCAATGAGCCCAACCAGTGCGTTGAGGGACTGCCAGCGCTCGCGGGCCTGGGCGCCCTGCGGCTCGGTGGAGCTCAAGCCCAGCTCGACAAACGCCGCGCGGGCAATCGCCACCGGGTCATCCGGCAGGTCCTCGCGGCGGGTCGCGGCGATGAGCACGCGGATCGCCTCCAGGATTTCCGGGCGGCGGAAAAAGCCCTCGCCGCCGCGGACTTGGTAGACCACTCCGGCGTCGGCAAGCGCCTGCTCAAACTGCTCCGACTGGGCATTGATGCGGTAAAGGATGGCAATCTCGGAGGCCGGCACGCCCTGATCCAGCAGCGTGAGGACCTGGCCGGCCACCTCCTGGGCCTCAATCTCTTCGGACTCATAGGCTTTAAAGGTGGGCTCGGGACCGGGCTCGCGCATGCCCTGCAGCTCCAAGCGCGTGCCCGCCGCGCGGCCGGTGGCCTTGCCAATGACCCGGTTGGCCAGGTCAGTTACCTGCGGCGTAGAGCGGTAGTCGCGCTGCAGCTTAACCACGGTGCCATCCGGGTACGTGCGCGAGAAATTAAGCAGGTAGTCCGGGGAGGCGCCGTTGAAGGAATAGATGGTCTGGTTAGCATCGCCCACCACGGTAAGGTCATCGCGCTCGCCCAACCAAGCGTTGAGCACCCGCTGCTGCAGCGGGGTAACATCCTGGTACTCATCGACGACAAAGGTGCGGTACTGCTCGCGGAAGGTCTCCGCAATCGCCGGCACATTCTCGATGGCACCTGCGATGTGCATGAGGAGGTCATCGAAGTCCAAGTGCATCATGTCCGGCGTGGCCTTGGACTGCTCGTAGCGGCGGAAGGCCTCTGCCACCTTGGCCGGATCGGCCGGTGCACTGCGGTCCGTATTGGCTATCACGGACTCATAATCCTCGGCGCTGACCAGCGCGGACTTAGCCCACTCGATCTCCGCCAGGACGTCTCGAATCATGTCCTTGGAATTATCCAGCCCCACCGAGCGCACCGCGCGGGCAACTAGGGGGAATTTATTATCCAGCAGCTGCCACGGAAGATCGCCTGCTACCTGCGGCCAGAAATACTTCAACTGGCGGCGCGCTGCCGCGTGGAAGGTCTGCGCCTGCACGCCGGCCACGCCCATGGTGCGCAGGCGATCGCGCATTTCTCCGGCCGCTCGCGCCGTGAAGGTCACCGCAAGCACGCGCTGCGGACTCACAAAACCCTGGTCCACCAAGTTGGCAATGCGATAGGTAATAGTGCGGGTCTTGCCCGTACCCGCGCCGGCCAAGATGCACACGGGCCCGCGCGGCGCCGTGGCCGCGCGCAGCTGATCTTCATCCAGCAGGGACAAATCCGGCTTAGTCACCGTGATACCACTCCATAATCATCGTGTGTGCAATTGAACCCGGACGAGGAAGCTTAAGCTCAGGCAGCTCGGCGCGCTCCACCCACCGGATTTCTTCCAATTCCCCATCAGTATGGCAGGTGGGGTGGACATCAGCCGTGCGCGCACAAAAGCCCAGCATAAGGGAACCACTCGGTGGCCACGCCTGCGAGCCCCAATAGCGAATATCGTCCACCTTGCGCCCGGTTTCTTCCAGGACCTCGCGCGCAAAAGCTGCCTCTGCGGTCTCGCCCGGCTCAACGTAGCCGGCGATCAGAGAAAAGAAGCTATTGCGGCGGCGATTGCGCGCCAGCAAAATCCGGTCGGTGTCGCTGAGGCGAATAAGCCCGATGACGGCAGGATCTAGGCGCGGGAAGACCATCCGGCGCTCGTCCAAAGGATCGCGCCCCACGATTCCCGGTGCTGGGTAGTCCAGCTTGTGACCGGTGCGCGGATCAAAGCGCTGCTCGCGCCGGTTGCGGATCAGCGCAATCGCCTGCAAAATCACCGGCTGGTCCGCAAAGAACGTCGCGCTTTCCAGCCGGCCCAGCTCGCTAGCACCGTCTTCCGGATACGCGCACGCCTGCAGGGTACCTAGGTCCACTACTGCGTGCTTGCCGACGCCCCCGGGAACCTTCTCCACCAGCACCGGTTCCCCCGCTGCCGTAACCGGAACCTGGCCGTGAGGGGTTACTGGGAGGAACATTTAATCCTCATCATCATCGTCCATGACCTCGATGGGCTGTTCCATCTCATGCTTGATGTAGAGCAGGCGATCGCCCGGCTTCAGCGCGGAGGCATCCGCGGTATCCACGCGGTGCAGCTCGTTATTGCGCAGGACAGCCAGCACGATATCTGCTAGGTGGCGTGGGTTGGAGCCCACCTCGAATTCGCGCACAGCGCGCTCGGCTACGGAGAAACCTTCGTTGGGTGAGAGCAGGTCTTCCATCATCTCCACCACCGTCGGGGTGACGGTGGCCAGGCCTAGCAGTCGGCCGGCCGTCTCAGCGGAGGTGACCACGGAATCTGCACCGGATTGGAGCAACAGGTGACGGTTTTCGGACTCGCGCACCGACGCCACGATCTTGGCCTTGGGCGCAAGCTCTCGCACGGAGAGGCAGCACAGCACCGCGGTATCGTCCGTAGATGGGGTAACGACGATGGAGCTGGCGTGCTCTACCCCAGCGATCTTTAGCACGTCCTGCTTGGTGCCGGAACCAAAGATGGTGACCAATCCGTGGTGCTCGGCGTGAGCGAGGGACGCACGGTTGGTATCGATGACCACGATCTGGGAGGACGGAACATCATCGGCCAGCAGCGCGGCCACGGCTCCGGCGCCCTTGGTGCCATAACCGATAACGACGGTGTGGTTACGCAATTGCTTTCTCCAGTTCTGGATTTGGAAAGTACGGCGGGCCTTATCCGTCAACACGGACAAGGTCGCGCCGACCAATAAAACAAGGAAGATCAGGCGGGCAGGGGTAATAAGCACTAAGTTAATGAACCTGGCCTGCGGGGACACGGGCACGATATCGCCGTAACCCACGGTGGTCAGCGACACCGCCGCATAGTAGGCGGAGTCCAATAACGACATGTCCTCGCTATACCCACCGCCGTCCGCATAGACCACGATGGTCACGAAGACAACGATGGCAAAAGCCCACAGCACACGCTTGCCCAGCTGACGCCACGGGCTGGAATTTTCATCCCTCGGCACCGTAATGACATCAATGAGCGCGTGATCCGGCTGCGAGGACAGCTCGACCTGCGGCAAGAAGCGACTTCTAAAGCGTGACTTCATTGCCTGCGCACGTTTTTTGGCCACTAGTCCAGCCTTCTTTTCTGGTCTCGAATGGTTACTCAAGAGATTGCGCGCTTACGCAACCGCCCACATACCTTAGCCCTTGTGGTGCTCTACTGACGATTCAAGGAGTTTCTTCAGCTCTTCCCCACGCGGCAGGCGGGCAGGCTCGAAGGTATAGCCATCGTGCACATAATAAAATGCGGCACGAATCTTTTCCCCGCCGTGGATGCGGCGCCAGGCCTCTGCATACACCGCTAGCTGTATCTTGGCAGCATCCATGGCTTCTCCCTGAGGTGGGCGGCCGGTCTTCCAGTCCACCACCATCCAGGTGCCATCCTCCAAGCGGAATACCGCATCCATGCGCCCGCGCACCACGGACTCACCAATAGTGATTTCAAAAGGCGCCTCCACGTGCTCCGGTTGACGCTCGGCCCACTCGGATTTCAGGAAGGCCTGCTTGAGCTCTTCCAAATCGAAGTCCTCCGTCTCATCGATTCCCGGAAGTTCTTCCTCGCCCAATAGCGCCGGGCTGCCGAAGCGGTCCTCCAGCCACGCGTGGAAAGCGGTACCGCGCTTGGCATAGGAATTCGGCTTAAACGGCACGGGGCGGCGCTGCCTGCGGGCAAACTGAAGCGGGTCTGCCCGCAGCGCAACCATGTCGGAGGCGGTCAGCTCGCTGGGTAGCTCAACGTCTACCACCGGCTGTTGCAGGGCCTTATACTCCTCAATGAGAGCGCCAGCTTCCTGCTCCCATAACTCAAAGGTTTCACCCCGGCTCAAATCTGGGAGTTCCTCCATTGCTGCAAGGACTAGGTCCGCACCGGCGACTGCCTCTGGGCTAGCCTCAAGCGCTGGGAATTGTGCGCTCTCCCCAAAATCATCCTCGGAAGGCTCGTCGGGGACGGACCACTCCACCACGTACTGCGGGAATTGCTCTTTCAGGCGCTCTAGGTATTCATAGGGAACCTTCTTGTTCTTTCCATTGGCGTTATTGGTGCCCGAGCCGGTAACGATCAGGGTAGATTCGGTACGCGTCAGCGCCACATAAAAAAGGCGCGCCGATTCTTCCGCCTTGATGGCGCTATCTGCTTTCTTAAACTCCTCGCACGCGTTTTGGAAATGCGAGCGCTTTTGGGCATCCTCCGGGACCTCAATATAGTCATCGTCTCCCGGGACCTTATCGATCCTGGACAGGAAGGTCTCTGCTTGTGCGCTATAGCTAGACGAATCCGCATGCACCACGCAGACGTGTTCCCATTCCAAGCCCTTGGCCTTGTGCGCGGTCATAATCTGCACGCGGTCAGTGGCCGCGGGAACCTCGCCAAGGTCTAGGCCATCTTCCTTTTCGAGCGCTAACGCAAAGTAATCCAAGAGCGCATACAAAGAATCACCGTGGAAGCCCGCGACGATATCGGCAAATTTATCCAGATGTGTCGCGCCCCCTGCGCTTCCACGCGCAAGGACTTCGGTGCGGATATTAAACAATGCTTCAATATCGGCGAAGATATCCACCAGCGGTTTGGAAAGAGAATAGGTGCGCAGGTGTCGCAGTTTGGCAGAAACCTCTTCCATACGGGCCAGGCCTTGCGGGGTATAGCGGTCTCTCTCACCTAGATCGGCCAAGGCGTCGGCAAGGCCGACGCGCTGATCCGGCTCCTCAGCGGTGACATCTTCCAACTGCGCACGCAGGTAGTCTTCCGGGTCCATCCCCGGCTCCCAGCGCAAGCGCTCCTCCCTCGCGCCGGCCAGGTTTCGTTGGCGGGAAGCAAGCGCTTGAATATCACTAATTCCCAGGCCACAGATGGGCCCTGCCAACACCCGCACTGCCGCAGGCAAGTCTTCTGGACGCACGAGCATGGTGGCAATAGCTACGAGGTCCTGGATTTCTGGCTGCCACAGCAGGCCACCGAGACCAATGATCTCATTGGGTACGCCCGCTTTGTCTAGGGCCGCAGCGATGGGTGCGGAGTGCCTATTTTTACGCACCAAAACCGCCGCGCTGAAAGTATCTCCCTCGCGCTTGGCCCACTGCTGTTTCAGGTACTCGGCAACGAATTCGCGCTCGCGAACCTCGCTTTCGAAGTACGCCAACTGGATTTCGCCTTCGCCCTTATGCGGGGCGGCAGAAAGCTCATCCACGGGGCGCTCTACGCCTTCGAATACTCCCTCCGCCACCGAGTTAGCCAAATCCAGCGCACCTGAAGGGTTGCGCCAAGAGGTGGTCAACTGGTCCTTCGGGGCGGGTGTGCCCGGCGCGACCGGGAAGTCTTCCACAAAGGCAGTGAGGTTTTCAGAGGTAGCACCACGCCACCCGTAGATGGCCTGCATTGGATCGCCCACGGCCGTAACCGACAGGTCCTCTTGGTCCCCTCCGAACAGGCTTCGCAGGAGCACGCGCTGGGCATAGGAGGTGTCTTGGTACTCGTCTAGCATGACGACCTTGAAGCGCTGGGACTGCTGCTTTCCCACCACAGGATGGTCGCGCGCGACGCGCGCGGCGACGGCCATTTGCTCGCCAAAGGTGATGACTTGTCGCTCAGATTGTTCCTTTTTCAGGGCCTCCAGCAGCGGCACGTACTGCACGCGGCGTTCCTGTGTTTGGATATATTCCAGCAACTTTTGCGAGTATTCGGGGCCATTCTTTTGGGATTTATCGAGGTTATCGATGTCCGCCCGAAAATCTCGGGCATGCTGGGCGATGTGACTCGTGTCCTTGAGCCCGTTATCGATATCCTGGCTGAATTTCAGCAGAGTCTCGGTAATCGTGGCTAGGGCGCGATCGTCTTCCAGCTGGCCGGTGTAATTGCGCACCACATCGTAGGCCAAGGAATAGCGCTCGGCCTCGGTGATGATGCGTGCGGTGGGCTCTACCGGAACCAAGAGCCCATATTCGCGAACGAGTTCTCCCGCATAGGAGTCATAGGTAGCTACCTTCGGCGCAATGTTTTCTAGCGCTTCTGCCACCTCACCGCCTGGTGGGATGAGGCCGGAATCGCGCAATTTAATCAGCTGCCGGCGGATACGTTGCTCCAGCTGTTGCGCCGCCTTACGGGTGAAGGTCAGGCCGAGAACCTGCTCCGGGCGCACATAGCCATTGGCCACCAGATACACCACGCGCGAGGCCATGGTTTCTGTTTTTCCGGCACCAGCGCCGGCAACCACGAGTTTGGGGTTAAAAGGGCCTTCGATGACATGGGCTTGTTCCTCGGTAGGCGGAAAGTCCTTGCCCAAGGCTGCAGCGATCTGCTGTGGGGAAAAATTGCTCTTAGGCATCGGTAGTCATCCTTCCTTCTTCCTGCACGGGGCAGATGGAGCGAATTGGACACTTATCGCAGTCTTTATTGGTGCGCGCAGTGATGCGCGGGCCACGCATCTCCTCCACCAGCGGGGGCAGAAGTGCGGCGAAATCTTCCAGGGCCTCCGGCGATTTATCGCTTTGCCAAATCTCACCAATCTTTTTGGTGGTCGCACCCGGATACACCAGCACACCGCCCTGGCGCGGCATGCCTTCGCCGTCGTGAACCTGGTGGCCGTCAAATGCGCCATGGGCAAGCGCGAGCTGATAGGTCATCAGCTGCACATGGTCCTCGCCCTCTTTCTTAGCCGGCGTGTTTCGACCCGTCTTGAGGTCCACCACCAAGTAATTTCCCTCTCCATCACGAAGCAGACGGTCCATATAGCCGCCGATGCGCACCTCCTCGCTGACGCGTACGCCTACGGGGATTTCCACACCGGCAAGCTCTTGATTGACCTCGGATTGGCGCGCCCATTCTCGGGCGCGGTCCAACAGGGTGGAAAACTCATCGAGCTTGAAACGCAATTGCCACTGCGGTACGTCCTGAATTCGCTCGAAGGCTTCCATCACCAATAGCTTGGCCTTTTCCGCATCCATTCCGCGGCCAATGGCTTCAAAGAAAGCATGCGCCAAAGTACCGCGGAGCAGGTGCTCCTCGGTGCTTGGGTCCTCGGCCACATTTCCTAGCACGGCCTTGAGCGGGCAGTTGAGTAATGCTTCCACCCGGGAGGGTGACAAACTGCCGCTGGTATGCAGCGGCGTTTCAGCCGCAACGGAGCGCGCAGACCACCACTGCTCCGGGTGGGCGCCAGGGATATCGGCTGCCGCTAGCCGAGCGAGCTGGCGCGCTGCTTGTTTGCGCTCAACCTCACCGGATTCCGGATTGGTAACTACGCGGCGCAATTGTGCGACAAAGGCCGGCACGGACAGCACCGCCACATCGAGGGGATCCACCTCGAGCCCGTCGCGTAATGACACGGGTGCGGGTTCGGGCACATCGAGGCCCAGTTCGCGCGGGAGTTGGGTGCGGCGCAGCGCCCGCTTTGCTTGCCGACGCCCAGCCTGGCCAGGCACGTCCACACCACGGCCAGCGAATTCGCTAATGAAGCGCGAAGGCTCAGAGACCGTATCACCTTCCGGGTTTTCCACAGCGGCAATGAGCAGGCGCTGTCGGTGACGCGTGGTAGCGACATGGAAGAGTCGACGCTCCTCTGCCAAACGGGAGGCAACGTGGCTGACGGGGGTATCGGGATCAATATCGTGGTCGAGGAGATCGATGAGATCTTCTTGACCAAAGATGGAGCCGGTCTCCCCTAGCGAAGGCCAGCTTCCTTCCTGTGCGCCGGCCACGATGACGGTATCCCATTCGCGGCCCACGGCGCCGTGTGCAGTCAGGATCTCTACTGCCTGCGGAATAGCGGTGCGGCGGTCACGCACACCGGTGGGAAGTTCCTGTTCGGTGATATGCGTCAGGAAGGCGCGCAGCGAGGAATCAGGGCGGCGCTCGACGTAGTCACCTGCGGCGTCAAAAAGCGCCATCATTGCATCCAAGTCGCGGTCGGCCTGCGAGCCGGTCGCACCACCGCGCAGCGCCGAAGCCTGCAGGCGGTTATCGAGCTCGGTTGCGCTCCACACAGCCCAGAGGACCTCCTCCACCGAGGCCCCGGAGGCGAGTGCGTCCCGGCCGGCGCTTAGAACCGCGCGCACGCGCTCCAGGATGGAGTATTCGCGCTCAGTAAGTTGCCCATTAAAATCTGGAAGCTCGCCATAGAGAAGACCGCGAAGGCTATCGATGCCCCGGGTGGTGGAATCCCAGCGGCGCAGACCGCGGATAAGGCGGCGCAGGGTGACGGGATCGGCGCCACCCACGGGGCCGGTGAGTAATTCTTCCAACTCCGAGTTTGATAGGTCTTCCTCCAAGGCACGCAGGGCGAGCAGCACGGCGGAAACCAAACGCTGTTCGGCTAAGACGACGTCGGTAGGGCTAATGTGCACGGGCACGCCGGCGGCCAAAAGGGTCCGGCGCATCTGCCCAATATCACCGGTTGAACGCACGATGACGGCGATATCGCGCCAAGGGACGCCGTCTTCTAAGTGACGGCGCCGCACGGTATTGGCTACGACGTCACGCAACCTGCCGTCCGAATCCACAATGGAGATGCACGCCGGTGAGGGTGTGCGGTGAGGCTCGGTGAGCTCGATGTCGTGTTCAGCTGGGAAGTCCCGCAGGAAACGCGAGCTAGCACCACGGAAGGCAAAGACGGATTGATCGGCATCACCGCCTACCGCCACGAGATCCGCCTGCGGGGCCATGTCGCGAATGAGCTTGCCCGCAGTGGGGTCAAGCAATTGCGCATCATCGACAATGATGGTGTGGAAGGGGTGCTCGCGCAGTAGCTGGGGGCGCTGAAGAACCGCGGTAACCAATTCCGCAGCGGAATAGGAATGGGCGCGGGAAAGGAGCTGCACGCGTTCGTACTCGCGCAGGAATTCACCCGCCGCGGACCACATGGGGCGGCCGTGCTCGGCACCGAGGCGCTCTAGGTCGCCCGGGCCCAGGCCGCGTTCAATGGAGCGCAAAAGGAAATCGCGCAGCTGCCGGGCGAAGCCCACATATTCCAGTGCGGGCCGCATCTCCGCGGGCCACGAGCCATGCCCGTCTTCTGCTTGGCCAGTAAGCAGCTCGCGGATGACGGCGTCCTGCTCCGCACCGGTAATAAGTCGGAGCTCCTCCTCGGCTGCTGTGCGCAGCAACGCGAATGCTAGGGAGTGTACGGAACGCACCATGGAGGTCTGTGCGGCGTAATCCTCGAGCCGCTCAGAGAGCTCGCGGCGCAGCCGGGCGCCGGATTCCTTCGAGGGAGCGATAACCAGGATGCCGGAGGGATCCGCACCGGTCTGCCGGGCTTTATCCAAGGCATGAATGACGGTATCAATAAGGAAGCTGGACACACCGGTGCCGGCGGCACCGGTTACCTTCCAGGTACCGGATTCTGGCAGGTCAACAGGCCAACTGCGGGTCGTGGCGGACTGGGTACGGGGAACGAGGCGCACCTGCGGGGACGGTGGAAGGACCACTCCCGCACGCGCGGTGGAATGGGGGTCGTAACTCACCGCTCCAGTATGGCAGATGCCCGCGACACCAGATGCTGCTCCACCCGCTCAATGTGCGAACGCGTGTTTGAACGCGACGCGGAGTGCAGGTCATTGACATGACGGCGATACGACACAGCGCGCAACAGCAATTCCGGCATACCGGGTACATGACTAAAGCGCTGACAGATCCCATTATCGACCGCTTGGCCAATGAGCCCATCCACAATAACCAAAGCGGCCGTCCAGCCGGCCGGGCGCGGGGATTCGCTCGGCACAATGTCCACAATGCCCGGCGGGTTGGAGCCGTGGTAAACCGTAGTGGTGAGAAGAGCGGTGTGGGCGGGGATAAGGGGGACGTCGGCAAGCAGGGCTGGGCGATAAGCCTCGCCCGTTTCCTCCCACGCGGCGCGCTCTGCGCGAGCGAAGGCATCGCTACGCTGCCCGTTGGGAAGGGGTACCTCGGCTATAGCCGCGTCGAGGCGCAACGCCATCTGTGCGGTTTCATCAATTCGCCCGCGTACTTGGCCCGGAATAAACTGGGTAGCCTTCCACCCTGCGGCCGTGTGCCGACCATCGCTAGACAGTACCGGCCGGGAAACGCGGGCCCCCTGCACGCTGAGACGCTCGCGCACCTTAGCGGACCAGGCAGCAAACGGACCGGCCTGGGAATAGACCACGTCACCCACCTTGATGCCGTTATCCCACACCGGGCCCAATTGATCGCCCTGCACGCGGCGGGTACCAGTGGCACCGGTTTCCGCGTGGAAGGCGCTTAAAACATGCTCTGGGGGAAGCGGCATCCTTAACTCCTATTCGGGTTGGTGGGGATCCTTATTATCCGGATTCGGATAAGGCCACGGGTTTGGTGAGCAGGTCACATCCTCATCAGGATAGACCTCGCTGGGCTTGCGATCGTGCAATTCTTTGTTGTTAAGGTCCAAGGTCTGCTGCATCATGATCGGCGCTAGCTTGCCCTGGCCGCCACACGGCTGGTGAGCCGCATAGCCAATGGCATGACCCAACTCATGGTTGATGACGTACTGGCGATAATTGCCCAAATCGCCTTCAAAAGGCGTGGCGCCGCGCACCCAGCGGGCCTCGTTGATAATGGTGGTGGACTCGCCCGTAATGGTGGTGTGGCAGGAGGTTTCCGTTTCAATCTTCTCGCCACAGCGCTCTGCGGCGGTGCCGAGCGAAGTCAGCTGGATGCGGGTATCTGGTTCCGCATCAGCGGCCACGTGCTCGAACTCAAAATCCTTATGCGCGGTCCAGCCGCGCGGGTCAGACAAGGTGGCCTCCACCATGGCGGCAAAAGACTCATCGCCTCCATACGGTGCGGTGTTAAGGCCATCTTCTACCTCGATGGAATAGCGCACCTTTTGCTCGCCGCCCTTACCCGTGACGGCGCCAGGCTCGCCTACCTCGTGGAAGGTGCCCTTGCCCTGCTTGGTATAGGAGCCACCGGGCGGCATCTCGCTGATTTCCCGCTTGACCGCTGCAGCATCGGCAGGATCAGGGCCCATCTTCTCCGTACTCGTTGGGGCAGCCTCGCTAGTGCCTTCCGCCTTTTCTTCAGAGGAAGAGGCGGTGGCGATATCGACGATAAACCACATGGTCAGCGCGATCATGAGGGGGATAGCCACCACGCGCCACCAGCCATATTGACGCGCAAACCGGACCACCGCATTGGGGTGGTCCGGCGCATGGCCCTGGCTCCGGTGAGCGTGGTGAGTCTCCCTTTTTTCCATGGGGCCTTAGGTTACCCGTTTGCATTTAAAAAAGCTGAATCAGCAGCCCTATGCGCTCGCCTTAGGCGCCGGCGAATCCCACGGCGTGCTTCTTTGCAATGCCGACCTCGACGTAGACCACGCGGTCAGTGCGCACGAGGTACTTGCGGCCCTTGTCATCTTCCAATTCCAGGGTGGAGTTATCCGCCAGGGCACTGTTGATCTTCTGCGTCAGCTCGGCTTGGTCACCTGCAGCGCTAATGACCAGCTCGCGAGCGGTATCCGCGAAGCCAAACTTGATATCCATGAAGATTCCTCCTCTAACTAGAGTTTTATTGTCAATGGCCCCACTATAACCATCCCGGCTACTATCAAGGTGTGTCTGACATAAAATCCCAGCCACCGAGCTTCGCGGAACTCGGCGTTGCGGCCGAAATCTGCGATGGTCTCGCCACTCGTGGCATCACGCGTACTTTTGCAATCCAGGAATTAACCCTGCCCATCGCGCTATCTGGCCAGGACTTGATTGGCCAAGCGCGCACTGGCATGGGCAAGACCTATGGCTTTGGCGTGCCGCTTTTGGACCGCGTCTTTGATGACGCCGATATCGACGAGCTCGATGGCACCCCGCGCGCCCTCGTGGTGGTCCCCACCCGCGAGCTTGCCCAGCAGGTCACCGAGGACCTGCAGGTGGCTGCCACCCACCTGCCCGTGCGCTTAGCCTCCATTTACGGCGGCCGTCCCTACGAGGAACAGATCAAAAAGCTCAACAAGGGTGTCGATGTCATCATTGGCACGCCTGGCCGATTGATCGATCTCCACGAACGCGGCGAACTACAGCTAGATCGCGTGGCTATCTTGGTGCTCGATGAGGCCGACGAGATGCTGGATCTGGGCTTTTTGCCCTCGGTGGAGGCTATCCTCAAGGCACTCGATGGCAATGCCCACCAAACCATGCTCTTTTCTGCCACGATGCCGGGCGCAATTTTGACGCTCGCCCGCCGGTTTATGGAAAAACCCATCCATATCCGCGCCGAATCCGGCGAGCAGGATTTCACCCACTCCTCCACTCGCAAGGTCACCTTCCAGGCCCACCGCATGGACAAGGTTGCCGTCGTCGCCCACGCCCTGCAGGCCTCCGGCCGCGGGCGCACCATCATCTTTGCTCGCACCAAGCGCGCGGCCGCCCAATTGGCCGATGACCTTGCCCGGCGCGGCTTCCACGTGGGCGCGGTCCACGGCGATCTGGGGCAAAAGTCGCGCGAGAAGTCGCTCCAAGCCTTCCGCACCAGCCAGGTGGATATCTTGGTCGCCACCGATATTGCCGCCCGCGGCATCGACGTTGATGATGTCACCCACGTCATCAACTATCAGGTTCCAGATGATCCGATGACCTTTGTCCATCGCATTGGCCGCACGGGGCGCGCCGGCCATACGGGCACCGCTATCACCTTGGTGGGCTATGATGAGCTGGGCAAATGGCAGGTTATTAATGATGAGCTGGATTTGGGTGAGCCGAATCCGCCGCAGTGGTTCTCCACGTCCCCGGAGCTGGCCCAGGCTCTAGACATCCCCGCGGATGTAGAGGAAACTGTCGGCCCTGAGACCAAGGTCGTGGGCCAGGTGCCTGTCCGCGAGAAATCCCCCACCCGTACCACCGCGCGCCGCGGCAGCTCCCGGCGCCGGCGAGGAGGCCGCCGATGACTAAAGCTCCCATTTTGGGCTCGTCCCCCGCCGATTGGAAGGCTACAGGCATTATTGCCGTGGTCTGCGCCATCGCGGTCGGCGGGGCGGCTATTACCGCCAATATTAATCAAGCGCATCTCAGCCAAGCGGCCGTTCCTGGGGATAAGGATGCACCCGCGCTTGCCGACGTCCCCGAGGCCCTCCACGAGTCCTTCAGCCTCCCCAACGAACCAGTACCCGGCCAATACCGGGCGGTTTCGGCACACGGCCTGGCCATCACGCACGCCGATCACACGCTCACCGCCACCAACCCGGACGGCTCCGAGGCTTGGACTTATGAGCGCACGGACGCGGATCTGTGCTCGCTGTCTACTGCGTGGGGCAAAATCGTGGCGTCCTATAAAACCGGCGTGGGCTGCGGGGATACCGTAGCGATTAAGGCCGCAACTGGCGAGTATGACAGCACCCGCAGCGCCGTCAACTCGGAAGAGGTAGTACCCGTTTCCTCCAATGACCGGGTAGGAACAGTCTCCACCGACCGCATCGATTTGTGGCGCTCCGATATGGTGCGCACCGTGGAATACGGTGACGTGGAGGCAAAACAGGAGCCGGACAAGCAACCGCATGAGGACTGCTCGATTAGCTCCGCCCTCACCCGTACCGAGAATTTGGCACTGACCGAGTCCTGCCCCGATAAGCCGGGTACCACCTGGCTGCGCTTCCAAGACACCACCCCTGATGATTCCCGTGAGCCCGATATCGCTGCCGATGTGGACATAGCCACCGACGGCGCCCGGCTTATCGCTGTGGGGCAAAAGGCCGCCGCTATCTACCGCCCAGGCCCGCACCCCACAATCGAGTCCTATGACAATAAGGGAGAAAAGCTGGACTCTACTTCGGCAGAACGCTCTCCAGACATAGACGCGGGCGCCTCCCCGTTCGCCCCGGCAACCGCGGACCTGCCGCACCATATGACCTGGTTTGATGGCTCCCGCCTCTACCTTTTTAAACCGAGCGACCTCGCAGTGGATCACGTGGTGGACGATGCCATCGGCACCCCCATCGCCGTCGCCGAGCACATGTTGGTACCTACCCAAGCAGGAATTGCTGTCATGGATTGGTCCACCGGCAAAACTCTGCGAACCATCCCGGTTGATCGCGGCAGCTACCACGGCCCCGTCTACCTCACCTTGGCGGGCGACACCATCGTGGAGAGCCGCGGCGATCAGGTCGTGGGCCTAAGCGCCGATTAATCCCCCTGCAACACGCAAAGGGCCGCGCCTTCCGGTTATCCCGGAGCGTGGCCCTTAGTATGCGTGGCCGCGAATTTAGAAGTTAGCTGCCGCCCACTCCGTAGAAGCGCGGACGAACATCAGCAGGAAGATGACTACTGCGGCGCTTACCAAAGTGACCGCACCAAGTAGCGGCGATCCACCGCTAAACATCTGGAAGGAGCTCGCTGCTAAGATGAGCTCGACCAGGATAATGGCTCCCCTACCCCAGCGCTTTCCCTTGACCATGGCCCAAGCGCCGACAATGACAAAACCAAAGACAATAAAGATAAATAATGCGGTGCCTAGCCCCACAAAGCTTCCGGAACCCGAGTCCGACACCATGGAACCATTTTCTGCGCCGGTCACCTCGCGCACAATCAGGAAGATACCGAAGCAGATGACGGCGATGGACTGAACCACGGCGAGCGCTGCGGCCACAAGGACCGGCTGCGGCGCGCCCTGCTGGGTCTTCGCCTCACGCGCCGGCTGCGCCGAGGCCACACTTTGCTTTTTGTTTACCTGCTTTTTCTTCTGCTTAGACACAAAGCCACAGTCTACTCACCGGTCAACGCCCTTTCCTTGTGCGCCACTCAGGTTTCGCGGGGGCAGGAGTTAGCCGGGCAGATTTGACGCTTCTTCAGTCACCACACTCAAGGAGTTTTGGACAATACTCCAGTTCAGCGAGTTTCTCACAGGGTTCTTTCAACTCATACGTTGCGCTAAATGACCCCCACACTAGTTTCATTCACGTGAGGTTGACCACAATTTTGCCTCTACCCCTAGCGGAGTCTGAGTAAACATGTCATGATTCTGGGGTAGCAAAAAGAAAGAGGACGTAAACCTCTTCTTAACTTGAAGGAAACTTCAAGTAACCACAATGTGAACCATTGGCGGCGGCGACGCTGGCCCGACCTCGAGACCGGGCCCCACTGCACGCAGACCAGTTCACACAACCACCCACCCTGGCATTGGTTGCTTTTCATTTTCATGAAAAGCGCTTGTGCTTACTGCTGTCGAATTTTTGTTAGGAGATATCAATCATGGATTGGCGCCACGAAGCTGTTTGCCGCGACGAAGACCCCGAGCTGTTCTTCCCAGTAGGCAATTCTGGTCCTGCACTTACCCAAATCGCTAAGGCCAAGCTGGTCTGCAACCGCTGCCCTGTTGCCTCTTCCTGCCTGAAGTGGGCGCTGGAATCCGGCCTGGACGCCGGCGTCTGGGGCGGCCTGTCTGAAGAGGAGCGTCGCGCCCTCAAGCGTCGCCGCAACCGCGGCCGTGGCCGCGCTCGCGTTTCTGCTTAATAAACGGCCCCCAATTTTCGTTTCGGCGCCCTTAGCCGCTACAGTTGAATAAAGTTCAGATACCCTCAACGAAGGAGTGCGCAATGAGCAAGCGTGGTCGCAAGCGCAAGGATCGCCGCAAGAAGTCCGCTAATCACGGCAAGCGTCCTGGCGCATAACGCACAGCATTACTCAAAGCCCGGTTCCCTCGGTCACTTCGACCGTAGAACCGGGCTTTTGCTATGCCAGACGCAAATCGATGTCGTCTCCTAACTCCCCGCTTGACCTCTCCGTGCCTTAAGTCCAATGTGATCGGGCCGAATTGAACACATTGGGGTCTCAATTCGGCCCTTCCGCCCTCAATTCGGCCCGATCAGTATGGACTCAAACAAAAAGTTGAAAGATCATGAGACCAGACCCCACCACAGCGGGTGAGCAACAGTGCCTACCACGCCGTGTCGATGCGGGTGATCTCTATCGAAATGCGGCGGCGCAGCGCCTGCGGCGCCTTAGCCTGGCCGTTACAGCAGTTGCGCACTAGGGAGCGGATAATCTCCTCGCTCTCGAGGCGCTGCTGGCAGAAATCGCACTGGGCGATGTGCTCGCGGATAGCGAGTGCGCGGGCATAGGTAGTCGATTCATCGAGAAGCTCGCACAGGAGGGCCTGTACCTCTGGGGAGCTACACGCACCACAGTTGTGTTCCGTTGCGCGGTCCATTACTTCTCCTCCATGTCTGGGTGTTCTAATCCAATGCCTTGTTCTCGTGCCACGTCTTTCAACGCTTTCCGGAGCAATTTTCTTCCCCGGTGCAACCGGGACATCACCGTGCCCAGTGGAGTATCCATAATTTCTGCAATTTCTTTATACGCCAGGCCCTCTACATCCGCGTAGTACACCACCATCCGGTAGTCATCGGGCAGGTCATTCATGGCCTCTGAAATGGTGGCATTTGGCATGTCCTTAAGCGCAGCTACCTCGGCGGATTCTAGGCCAGTGGAATCGTGCCCAGCAGTGGTATAGAGCTGAAAATCGCTCAGGTCATCAGCCGAGGACTCAGTGGGCCGGCGCTTCGCCTTGCGGTAGGAGTTGATGTAGTTATTGGTCATGATGCGATACAGCCAAGCCTTAAGGTTTGTACCTTGCTTGAAGGAATGAAAGGACTTATAGGCCTTGAGGTAGGTCTCCTGCACGAGGTCCTCAGCATCTTGCGGGTTGCGCGTCATGCGCAGGGCACCGCCGTAGAGCTGGTCTAGCAGGGGCAGCGCTTCCGCTTCGAAGCGGCGCTGCAGCTCCTTTTCGCTGATTGTTTCTTTAGCCACAATTTCTATCCTAACGCGTAGCGCTAGAATCCCAGCCATGTCCAAAAAGTCCCCGCATGCAGCCACCCCAGCGCTCAAAGTCGTGGAAAACGCCGGCGTAGACCACCATGTGTACACCTTTGAGGCGGGCAAGGATCACTTCGGCGATCACGCCGCGGCGGCCCTCGAGGTAGAGCCGGAACGCGTGCTCAAAACCTTGGTCATCGATTTAACGGCAGGCAAGGGGCCCAAGCGGAAGTTGGCGGTGTGCGTAATCCCTACCACCCACCACCTGAGCCTTAAGAAGGCCGCGGCCGCCCACGGCGTTTCTAAGGCCGCCATGGCGGATCCGCATGACGCGTCCAAGTCATCCGGATATATTCCCGGCGGCATTTCCCCGCTGGGCCAGAAGAACCCGCTGCCCACGGTCATTGAGGAAACCGCCGTGCTTTTCGATACCGTCTTTATTTCCGGCGGGCGCCGCGGGCTAGATATCGAGCTCAATGCGGAGGACCTCGCAGAGCTGTGCTCTGCCAGCTTTGCCGATCTACTCGCCGAGTAGCTCCGGATAATCGTTGGATACGCTGCCCACAGCCTTGTCGGCGGGGTGGGTGTGGAAGCCACGCAGGGGCGTCGGCAAGAGCAGCTCAGCAGCTTCTTCGGGGCTACCCTCCAGCCAGGTACGCATTTCTTCGGCCGCCAAGAAGCGGGGCAGGCGGTGGTGCAGCCACTCCATTTCTTCCGTAGCTGCAGTGGTGACAATCGTGGCAGACAGGCGGTCTAGGCCGGTGTCCCACAGGCCTGCCGCCCACAACAGGCCCTCTTCCGCGCGGACGAAATAGGGCTGCTTGCCGCCTTCTTCCTGGTGCCATTCGTAGTAGCCGTTCATGGGGATAAGGCAGCGCTGCTCTTTAAAGGCATGCCGAAAGGAGGGCTTGGAGGCCACGGTCTCCGCCCGGGCGTTAAACAGCGGCGGGCCGTCCAGGTCCTTCTTCCAGTGCGGCAGCAGTGCCCACCGCGCAGGGTCGACTTGGGCGAGGCTTTCGCGCACGCGCACCATCGCCACCGGCTGGGTGGGTGCAATATTGTAGCGCGGGCCTGGGGTGCCTTGTGGGGCATGTACCTCTGTGACTCCGGGCAGCGCTCCCACCTCATCAAGAAGGGACTCGGTAAAAAGAACGAATCTTCCGCACATGCCCTCTATTATGGACGATATGTCTCAACCATGGTCCGCCCCGCAAGCGGCAGGCCCCATTACGTGGGCCCAGCACGTGCCGGGCTCGAAGTCTATTACCAATCGCGCTTTCATTCTGGCGGCGTTGGCCGATGGCCCTTCTACCCTGCGCGCGCCGCTCGTCTCGCGCGATTCGCAGCTGATGGAAAAGGCCCTGGAATCTATGGGCGTGCGCTTCGAGCACGACGGCGAGGATATCCACGTCACCCCAGGCCCGCTTAAGGGTGCCACGGTGGACTGCGGCCTGGCCGGCACGGTCATGCGCTTTATCCCGCCGGTTTCGGCCCTGGCGGACGGCACCGTGCTTGTCGACGGCGACGAGCAGGCCTACGCCCGCCCCATGTCCACCACCCTGGATGCACTGCGCCAGCTCGGCGTCGAGGTGGACGGCGATAGCCTGCCTTTTAGCGTGTGCTCGCACGGAGCGCCGGAAGGCGGCGAGGTTACCATTGATGCCTCTGGGTCATCGCAGTTCGTCTCCGGACTTTTGCTGGCCGGTGCGCGCTTTGCACAGGGCATTACCGTCACCCACAAAGGCGCTCCCCTGCCCTCCATGCCGCATGTAGAAATGACCGTGGGCATGCTGCGACAAGCGGGCGTGCGCGTAGACTCCGGCGAGAATACGTGGACCGTGCACCCCGGTCCGATCGCAGGCCGAGAGTGGACCATCGAGCCGGATCTATCCAATGCCACGCCTTTCCTTGCCGCCGCTGCCGTCACCGGCGGCCGCGTGACTATTAAGCGCTGGCCTGCCAATACCACCCAGCCGGGCGACGCCATTCGGCATATTTTGGTGGATATGGGTGCCATGGTCACCCAAGAGCCGGGCTTTGTCACTGCCAAGGGCGCCAAAGACGGCGCGCTGCAGGGCATCGAGCGCAATATGAGTGACATTGGCGAGCTCACCCCCACCGTCGCGGCGCTGTGTGCCCTGGCGGATACCCCCTCTACCCTTACCGGCATTGCCCACCTGCGCGGTCACGAAACCGACCGCCTCAAGGCGCTGGCGGATAATATCAACGCCCTCGGAGGCAAGGTCACCGAGCTTGCCGACGGCCTGCACATCGACCCCGCCCCTCTCCATGGCGGAGAGTGGCCGTGCTACGCGGATCACCGCATGGCCACCGCGGGCGCGATTATCGGCCTGCGGGTACCGGGCGTAGAGGTAGAAGACATTGCCACCACCGCGAAGACCCTGCCTGGCTTCGACCGCATGTGGGAGACGATGGTGGACCCCGAGCAACAGGAGAGCAATGGCTAGGCGTTTCGGTTCTTTCGATGAATCCGATGTGCGCGTGCGCCCCGGCAAGGGCTCACGGCCGCGCACTAAAGACCGCCCGAAGCACAAAAATGCCAAGTTCGGCATGGTCATAACCAAAGACCGTGGGCGCTGGGGCGTAGCACTAGACGACGGCCCGCGAGTAACCGCCATGCGCGCCCGTGAGCTGGGCCGCACCGCCATCGAGGTGGGCGACCGCGTGGGCGTGGTGGGCGATACCTCCGGCAAGAAGGACACCCTAGCGCGCATAGTGAAACTCGAAGAGCGCACCTCTGTCCTCCGGCGCACGGCCGATGACACCGACCCTTATGAGCGCATCGTGGTGGCGAATGCGGACCAGATGCTCATCGTCACCGCCGTGGCCGATCCGCCGCCGCGCTCTGGGTTTGTCGAGCGCGCCCTCATCGCTGCGTTTGTGGGCAATATCCACCCCATCCTGTGCCTGACCAAAACCGATCTCACGGATCCTGCCCCCTTTGCGGCCGAGTTCGCCGATCTTAATGTCACGGTGGTGGAAGCCGGCGTCGAAGACGGACTTGAGGCGGTGCGCGACCACATCGACGGCCACGTCACCGCGCTCATCGGACATTCCGGCGTGGGTAAATCCACCCTGGTCAACCGACTGGTACCGGATGCGGATAGGGAGACAGGGGAAGTATCGGGCGTCGGCAAAGGCAGGCACACCTCCACCCAATCGGTGGCGCTCCCCCTCCCCGCCGAGGATGCATTCACCGGCGGCTGGATTATCGATACCCCAGGCATTCGTTCCTTTGGCCTCGCACACGTGGATGCCGATGACGTGCTTGGCGTCTTTGAAGACCTTGCCGCAGCCATCGAGGACTGCCCCCGCGGTTGTACGCATATGGGCCCGCCTGCGGATCCAGAATGCGGCCTCGATGACCCTGCACTTATCCCCCCTGATACCGCCAGTGCGCGGCGGCGCGACGCGGTGCGCGGCCTACTCGAGGCCCTGCGCACCAACGTGGAGTGGGAAAATTAGAGGTGGAAGCCGGTATCGGCAATAAAGCCGAGCAGGACATCAATGATGCCAAAGACCACATCGAGGATCTGGCCCCAGGTGCCCTGGGACGAGGTCTCTAGCAGTGCTAGCCACGGAGTGGTGGGCACGGCGTCGGCAGCGGCATCTGCGGCTGGGATGGTATCGGCTGCCAGGGCGGCCGGCGCGGCACTGAGGGCTGCGCCGGCGGTAACGGTGGCCGCAGCGAGGTTCTTGAAGCGCTGAGTCATATTGTCTCCTTGAGTATTTAGAGCAGTTCTACCAGGAACGGCAGCTCGGTGGGGTGATAAAAGGCCATGAACTTATCCAGTGCATCGCCTACAGCCAGCTCCGCATCCTCATCGCCAAGGTCTGCGGTATCGATAGCCTCGATGGCCTTCGCTGTGGTTTCCTCGGACTCCGCAATATCCACGTGGATGGCCGCTAGGTCATCCTTGCTGAACTGCGCGGGCTTGAGCTCTACCACCGGCTCGCCCATATCCGGGCGCGGGGTGAGGACAGAATCATCCAGGTCTACGGAGATGACCACACGGCGGTGCGGGAACTTCTCTTCATCGCCAATGGCCAAAAGGCGCATGGAGGCCATAGAGGCCTCGAGGAATGCTGAGTAGGCGATTTCTTCTTCATCGCCCTCGGTATAGAACTCCTGCAGCGCAGGGGTCACCATGAAACCCCAGCCGGAGCGCGCGGTCAGGGAGCCGGTTTCCTCCAGCTCCGCCAGCATGGCGTAGGTCGCGGGGATATAAACGCGGGCTTTAGCCACTAAAATTCACCTTCAATATCGAAGACTGCCTGGATTTCTACAGAGACGCGATCAAAGCTGGTGTACAAAAAGCCCACCATGCCGGATTCCACGGCGGCACGCACGTTGAGGATGGAATCATCAACCATGACACAGTCATTGAGTGGCAGCTCTAGGGCATCTGCGGCCGCCTGGAAAGCAGCGGTCTCAGGCTTTTCCGCTCCCACCTCGCCGGAGAGAACGACTGCGTCGACGTTGCCGCGGTACTCCCACTCGCGGATGTGCTCCGCGCCTGGTCCGCCTGGGTCATTGGACAGGATGGCGGTTGCTGCGCCATTTGCCTTGGCGGCGGCCAGCAGCGCCTTCCAGCGGCGGTTGTCTTCTTCGGTGCCATCAAGGACGCCGACATAGTCAACAATTAGACCACGCATGTACTTAAATCCTTTGGTTACGATTCTCTTTAACTCCCCGTGAGTATAGCGAACCGCGCGCGCATTCGCGCCCACCCCTTTCAGGAAGCCCTCAGAAATGGCGGGGTTGAGGCGGGCATGAGACAATTATCACGCGTCCGCCTCCTGCCCTTATGCAGGAGCATTACTTCCCCACCATGTACGAGCCCATCCCCGGCTACTCGCACCTCAAACTCTTCATTGCGCCCCACCGCGTGCGCTATGGCCGCTTGCCGACGTCCGCGGAAGTCGCCGCCCAACACCGCATCCAAGGCTGGGTAGTCTTCGCGCTCGAGGTAGCCGCCGGTTATCGCCCGCTAGCCCATCTCAATTCCGCGCGCTATTCGGATGCCATCCGCTTGCACATTGGCTCGTGGGTCCGCCGGCGCACAAGCCCCTACGCCACGGACAAACTGCAATTGACCAGCCTGCACGCGCGGCCCAATGGCGAGTACTTTGGCTCCGCCTACATAGGCCAACAGCAGCATGCATTTACTGGCTCGGCGAGCCCCACTGGTCTAACGTCATTCCGCTTGCTTTAGCCCTGCGGGCAGGGCTTGGCGCCTAGGAAAAGAACTGGCCCACGTGAGAAAGAATCTCGGACCAGTCGAGTGCGGACCATCCGAATCCGGCGGCGCTGGCCAGCGCCGCTAAACCGGTGGCCAGAAGGCCGCCTTCAAAGGCGGATAGACCGGAAGGCTCGTTCGCCGTCGCATCCGTGCGCACGGTTCCCACAGCCTGGTGCGACGCGGCGGCCTGCTCCAGGGGCGCATTGACTTGCTTGGTGATGGTGACAATATCGCGCAGCGCCGCCGCATAGGCCGGAAACTCATCTGGGAAGGCGGAGCCAGTATCCCCGATGGTCGGCAGCTGGGTACGCGGAGAGGGCGCCGCGTTGCCGGCGGGGGCCTGCGGCACATCCTTGGTGAATTCACCCAGCTCGGCGCGAATTGCCGCCTGGGCATAGTTGGCGCCCAGCCTGTCGAGGTAATCCAGTACGGCTGCTTCGGTGTACTGCTTGCCGTCTAGGGATTGCGTCCGCTCCTCTGGCTCCCACGGGAAGTCCAGCGGCGTGGAATAAATATTGCCATCGGTGCGCGCTGTATTGAGCCGGGCTTTGCCAAAGTAGTACTCGAAGGCGGCGTCCGCCTTATCCTGAGACAAAATTCCATCGGCCACCAATGCTTCCTTGCGCTGGGTAGCAATGGCCAGGATGGCCGCGGCTGCGTTATTCTGCTCAATTTTTTCGCCCGAATCCAAAATGATGCGCAACGAGGTGGCAGACTCACGCTGCATCTCATAGGCCACGGCCGGCGTGGCGCCACCGAGCAAGGTGGCAGACAGGAGCGTCGTAATACCGAGACGCAAAGAGCGGCGGCGCATCGTCAGTGGAGCTCCTCACAGGAAATAAGCAGAATGGACAGATTTCTTATATTCTACTCATTTTTTCCTGAAAAGAAACCCGCCCCGCTCCCACTATCATGAACTGCTCCCCATTAGTTGGACTGAGAAATCAGTTGCCAACAACTAGTGGGGAGCATTTTCTTTGAGAGCACGTA
>NZ_JASPII010000017.1:0-48361 GCF_030229635.1 Corynebacterium marquesiae | reverse complement strand
AGCCTATACTTTCAACAATCACACTGGACAGTGACTATAAATCACCGATCCCAGACACACTTTCTGACCCTTAACCCCGACCATGCGTTGGCGATTGGCGGGGGACAGCTTGCGCTGGTTGAGGTGATCGTGCACCCACAGGCCGGTACTAAGAAGCATGACCAGCAGATCATCCTCGTCCGTTTCGGGGGCGGAAGGATCGACCATCCAGCGCGCATCCACCTCGGCCCACTGGGCGGAAAAATCCGGGTGGGTCTGGGAATGTACGCACATCAAAAGCTTGATGAGCGGATCATTTTTGCCCATGGACAATACGAGCGCTCGGGAGCGCTCGGCCCAGCCGAGCTCGCTGGCTGGGCGGCCGCCGGCCAGGCGCTCGAGTTCTGCTTCCCAGCGTGCGGCGCAAAATTCATGGCAGTCTACGAGCAGATCGTGGCGGGTAGGGAAGTGATAAATGAGTCCGGACTTGGACATGCCGGTCGCCTGCGCCAGGGAGTCGTAAGTAAGGCCAGAGACGTCCTCGGCGGCGATGATGTCGAGCGCAGCTTCAAGGGCTGCGGTCTTTTTGTTGAGTCGCGGCATAGGGATCTCCTGATTTCGGGTTATCGCGGAAACACCAGGCGGTTATCGCGGCTAGGAGCAAGGCGAAGCAAGCTAGGCCGCCGATGGTGGAAAGATAACCGGCATTGTAGGCGCTCGCGGCGGCCGCGTGGGAAGCGGGGTGATGCAGCGCGTCGGTACCCAATTCCACGAGGTGAGGGGGAAGTTCGCGGGCCATGAGCAGCGGCACGAGGGTGCCAGTCAGTGCAATGGAGATCAGGGTGCCGAATTCATAGGAGACCGCTTCTACACCCGAGGCCATGCCGGCGCGATGAAGCGGAGCGGCATTGATGATGGCGGTGGAGGACACGGACATGGCCAGGCCCGCGCCTAGGCCGGTGAGCACGAGGGCGGAGACGAGCAGGGGAAGCGTCTCACCCCGGCTCACCACCACCAGGGCCATGCCGACGGCCATGAGCAAGAATCCGCCGCTAATGAGTGGGAGGAACCCCACGCGATGCAAGGTGGCACCACCCAGAATGGAGGTAGGGATGGCAGATAGAGCCATGGCGGAGATGATGAGGCCGGCGTGGAGGGGCGAGAGGTCGTCGATAAGCTGGAGCTTTTGGGTACTCAGCAGCTCCAGGCCGGCGAGGCCGAACATGGCGCCGCCGGCCGTTAGGGCCCCGCCGCTGAAGATGCGGGAGCCAAAGATGTCGAAGGTCAGCAGGGGATCTGACAAGCGAGCCTGGCGGCGGCCAAAGGCGAGCGCGCCGCAGATGAAGACGATGCCTGCGGCGGCGCTCACCGGCCAGTTGTGTGCCAGGGATTTAATGGACAGCACTAGGCTGGCGAGAGTGATAAGGGAATACAGGGACGAGGGGAAGTCCCAGTGTTTTAGGGGGTTCGGAGCGTTTGGCGGGGCAAGGAACAAGGTCAGCACAATGGTCACGACAACAATCGGGACATTGAGCAAAAAGACCGAGCCCCACCAGAAGTGCTCCAAAAAGAAGCCGCCCACGGTAGGGCCGGCCGCCGCGCCGATGACGGCGACAGAACCCCAGATGCCAATGGCCGTGTTGCGCTCCACCTCATCGGGAAAAGTCAGGCGGAGAAGCGCGAGGCTCGACGGCATCATGATGGCGGCGCCGCAGCCTAAGAAGGCGCGGCCTAAAACCAGCGTCCAAGCGCTGGGGGAATAGGCGGCGAGCAGGGAAGCGCCGCCGAAGACGGCCAAGCCGATGAGAAACATTCGCCGGTGGCCGGTGCGATCGCCCAACGTGCCGGCACCAAGAAGGAGGCCGGAGAGCACCAACGCGTAGGCGTTGATAATCCAGAGTTGCTGGGTATCGGTGGTGTGCAATTGCTGTGATAGCTGCGGCAATGCGGTGTAGAGGATGGAATTATCCAGCCCAACCATGAGTAACCCCAGAGAGATGACGGCGCAGAAAGACCATCCCTGGGCGGCCGTGGAGGCCGCAGCGGCGTGGTCTTGTGCGCGGGGCGGGTGGATACTCATAGCGCAGTAAACAGTACCGAACGGTCGTTACAGTTTGCAGCCGAAGATAGGTTAGTATTACCTTCCTCACAGCTGGGCGCAGTATGTGAGTGTATAAGAGAACAGTGGACTTTCCTGCGGTCTAGGTAGCACAGTGGTATTAACACCAATGAAGAGTTAAGGATGATTTTTAATGGCACGTAACTACGCAGAACAGCTAGTTGACACCCTGGAAAAGCAGGGTGTCGAGCGCATTTATGGCCTCGTCGGTGACTCCCTGAACCCGATCGTGGATGCCGTTCGTCGCTCCTCCATCGAGTGGATTCACGTCCGCAACGAGGAAGCAGCAGCCTTCGCTGCCGAGGCAGATTCCCTGACCACCGGCAAGCTGGCTGTGTGTGCCGCATCCTGCGGCCCAGGCAATACCCACCTGATCCAGGGCCTGTACGATGCCCACCGCAACGGCGCCAAGGTGCTGGCACTGGCTTCCCACATCCCATCTCGCCAGATCGGCTCCAAGTTCTTCCAGGAGACCCACCCAGAGGCAATCTTCCAGGAGTGCTCTGGCTACTGCGAGATGGTCAACTCCGCTGAGCAGGGCGGCGTTGTCTTGCACCACGCCATCCAGTCCAGCATGGCCGGCAATGGCGTTTCCGTCCTGGTTATCCCGGGTGACGTTTCCATGCAGGACGCTGTGGATGACTCCTTCGTCGAGTCCAAGATCTCTGCTGGCCGCCCGGTCGTCTTCCCGGATCCGGCCGAGGCCGCTGCCCTGACCCAGGCCATCAACGAGGCTAAGTCCGTCACCCTCTTCGTTGGCGCCGGCGTCAAGGACGCCCGCGAGCAGGTGCTCAAGCTGGCGGAGAAGATCAAGGCTCCCATCGGCCACGCTCTGGGTGGCAAGATGTACATCCAGTACGAGAACCCGTTTGACGTAGGCATGAACGGCCTGCTGGGCTACGGTGCGGCACATGAGGCCACCCACGAGGCTGACCTGCTTATCCTGCTGGGTACCGACTTCCCGTACAACGACTTCCTGCCGGATGCCAACGTGGCACAGGTGGACATCAACGGCTCCCACATCGGCCGCCGCACCAAGATTTCTTACCCGGTCACCGGTGACGTAGCCGCCACCATCGAGAACATCTTGCCGCACGTGGATGAGAAGAAGGATCGCTCCTTCCTGGACAAGATGCTCAAGAAGCACTACGGCAAGCTGGAGCACGTCGTTGAGGCTTATACCTCCAACGTGGACAAGCACACCCCGATCCACCCGGAGTATGTTGCTGACCTCATTGACAAGAACGCCGATGAGGATGCCATCTTCACCGTCGATACCGGCATGTGCAACGTGTGGGGCGCTCGCTACATCACCGCCAACGGCAAGCGCGAGCAGATCGGCTCCTTCCGCCACGGCACCATGGCCAACGCCCTGCCACAGGCACTGGGTGCACAGGCCGCTAACCCGGGCCGCCAGGTCATCACCTTCTCCGGTGACGGCGGACTGTCCATGCTGATGGGTGAGCTGCTCACCGTGAAGCTGCACAACCTGCCTATCAAGATGTTCGTGTTCAACAACTCTTCCCTGGGCATGGTCAAGCTGGAGATGCTGGTGCAGGGTCTGCCGGAGCACGAGACCGACCACGAGTCCGTCAACTTTGCCAAGATCGCAGAGGCTTCCGGCATCAAGCACTTCCGCATCGAGGATCCGAAGGACGCACCGGAGCAGATCAAGAAGGCTCTGGCTTATAACGGCCCGGCTCTTATCGACGTCGTTACTGACCCCAACGCCCTCTCCCTGCCACCGACGCTGACCATCGAGCAGCTCATGGGCTTCTCCAAGGCTGCCACCCGCACTGTTCTGGACGGTGGCGTTGGCCAGATGATCACCATGGCAAAGTCCAACCTGCGCAATATCCCGCGCCCGCAGGACTTCTAAATAGCGCGCTGCGCTGGCTGCCACGCCCTTCCTCACCTGGGGAGGGGCGTGGTTTTCTTTTGTCTCGACCAGGGCGCTAATCCACGTTCACAGGATTCAGGCAGAAACTCTTCAGTAGGCTGGGAAGCAAGCGTGCCATGATGACGTGTTAGAAAATCGCAACCTTTAAGGGAGTCTGAGGAGAACATGGAAGACACTAAACTCGCCAAGGTGCTTGTCGTCGATGACGAACCCAATATTGTGGAGCTGCTTACCGTATCGCTGAAGTTCCAGAACTTCGAGGTTTACAGCGCCAATTCCGGTAACGAGGCGCTGCGCATTGCCCGCGAAGTAAACCCAGATGCCTACATCCTGGACGTCATGATGCCGGGTATGGATGGCTTCGAGCTGCTGGGCAAGCTGCGTCAAGAAGGCCTGGACGGCCCGGTGCTCTACCTCACCGCTAAGGACGGTGTGGACCAGCGCATCCACGGACTGACCATCGGCGCGGATGATTACGTGACCAAGCCATTTAGCCTGGAAGAAGTTATCACCCGCCTGCGCGTCATCATGCGCCGCGGTGGAGCGGCGGAAGAATCCACCAACGATGCCACCATGAGCTACGCGGATCTAACGCTCAATGATGACACCCATGAGGTCACCAAGGCCGGTGAGCTCATCGAGCTTTCTCCCACCGAGTTCAACCTCCTGCGCTACCTGATGCAAAACAAGGAAGTGGTGCTGTCTAAGTCCAAGATTTTGGACAACGTGTGGCACTACGATTTCGGCGGCGATGGCAACGTGGTCGAGTCCTATATCTCTTACCTGCGCCGCAAGATCGATACCGGCGAGACGCAGCTGATCCACACCGTGCGCGGCGTGGGTTATGTACTGCGCACCCCGCGCTCCTAAAGTGCTTAAGTAATGGAAGATTCACAGGAGACCCAGGGCCAGGCACCTGCGCCCGCGACGGCGACGGCGCGCCCGCAGTCCATGTGGCATGAAGGCCTGGGCCAAGGCGAAGGGGAGAAAGAGTCCTCCAAGCGGCGGATGTTTTCCCAGATTCCGCAGGCAATGCCGCTGCGTACGTGGTTGGTCATCCTCCTCGTTGTGGTCTCCGGGCTCGGCATTACGGGCTCGTCCTTTGCGGTGAATTCCATCATGCGCAACGTGCTCTTCAATAACGTCGATGATGAGCTGCGCTCCGCGTCGACCACATGGGCGCGCGATATCAGCAATGACTTTTTCATCGGCGATCACACCAAGCGCCCGCCTACCGAATACGTGGTGCTGAACTACCTGCCCGATGGCACCATCCGCTACTCGGGACCATCGTCGACTACCCCGAATGCGGAGAATATCCCGCTCGGCGGCTATCCCACCACCGTGGGTTCCATCGAGAACAACACCAAGTGGCGCGCGCTCGCCTTCGCGGATTCCAATGGCGTCATCACGGTCATTGCCAAGGATATGACCCACGAGAACGAAATCCTGCACGGCCTAGCCATGGTCCAAGTGACCATTGCCGCCATCGCCCTGGCCGCCATTGCGGCCGTGGGTTTCTGGTTTATCCGCAGGGCGTTGCGGCCGCTGCGGGTGGTGGAAAAGACGGCGTCGGAAATCGCGGCAGGTGACCTAGACAAGCGCGTTCCCAAGTGGCCGTTGCACACCGAAGTGGGCCAGTTGGCCGCCGCACTCAATATCATGCTGGGGCAGCTGCAGCGCTCCGTTGTGCGCGCGCAGGAGAAAGAGGAACAGATGCGTCGCTTCGTCGGCGATGCCTCGCATGAGCTGCGCACGCCGCTGACCAGCCTGCGCGGCTATACCGAGCTCTATCGCTCGGGCGCCACCAAGGACGTGGATCTGGTCTTTTCTAAGATCGACGATGAGTCCAAGCGCATGTCCCTGCTGGTGGAGGACCTGTTGGCCCTTACCCGCGCCGAGGGTACGCGCTTAGACATGCACCCCGTAGACCTGCTGGAGCTGGCCTTGTCCGTGGGCTCTTCCGCGCGTGCGGCCTTCCCCGGCCGTGAGATTAAGGTGGCCAATGATGCCAAGTCCATCCCGGTGGTCAATGGCGATGCCAGCCGCCTGCATCAGGTGCTGCTCAACCTGGTGACCAACGGCATCCGCCACGGCGGCGAGGATGCCACGGTGACGCTGCGCCTGCGCCGCGAGGCCAATGATGTGCTGGTCGATGTTATTGACGATGGCAAGGGCATGTCCCAAGACGACGCGGCGCATATCTTTGAGCGCTTTTACCGCGCCGATACCTCGCGCACCCGCGATACCGGCGGCTCCGGCCTGGGCTTGGCCATCGTCCACTCCCTAGTGGAGCAGCACGATGGCAGCATTAGCGTCGACTCCCAGCTCGGCCGCGGCACCACCTTTACGGTGCGCCTGCCCGCGCTTGCCGACGCCCCCTCTGAGCCCTAGTCCTCCCGAACGCCGTCCTCGTTGCAGCCGAGGTGCTGACGGATGCGGGCGGCCGCCTCATCCATCGCGGCATCGTCTGTGTTATCGGCGTCGAAGGCCTTGGCAAAGTCATACTCTTCCATTTTCTCGGTGGGGAAGAGGTGAATATGGGTGTGCGGGACATCGAATCCGGCGATGATGTAGCCGGTGCGCGGGGTATCAAACGCGGTCTTGATAGCGCCGCCGATTTCCAGGGCGACCTCGTTGAGGTGGGCCCAGGTCTGTGGATCCAGGTCGGTCCACTTATCTACTTCCTCGATGGGCACGACCAGGGTGTGGCCGTAGCGCAGCGGCTCGATGGAGAGGAAAGCCACGCAGGTCTCATCGCGGTAGACAAAGCGAGCGGGTAGTTCACCATTAATGATCTTTGTAAATACAGAAGCCATGTGTGCCAGGCTACCCGCTGGTTATGATGGTGGGCATGCGCATTCTCGTAATTGGTTCGGGCGGCCGTGAACACGCCCTTGTCAAGGGGCTGTCTGCCGACCCTAAGAGCACCGAAATCCACGCCGCGCCGGGCAGCGCGGCCATGTCCGCCCTCGCTACCGTCCACCCGGACTACTCCCAGGTAGATAACGCTGATCGCATGGTGGAGCTCGCCCAGAGCATCGCCGCGGACCTCGTTGTCATCGGCCCTGAGGTTCCGCTCGTCGCTGGCGTGGCCGATGCCCTGCACGCCGCCGGCATCGCGGTCTTCGGTCCCAACAAGGAAGCAGCCCAGATCGAGGGATCCAAGGCTTTTGCCAAGGACGTCATGGAGTCTGCTGGCGTCAAGACCGCTCGCGCAGAACAGCTGCGCCCTGGTGCAGGCGAGGACGACATTGAGGCCGCGCTCGATCGCTTCGGCCCGCAGTTCGTGGTCAAAGACGACGGCCTGGCCGGCGGCAAGGGCGTGGTGGTCACCCCGGACCGCGCCGCCGCCCGCGCCCACGTCGACGCCGTCCTCGCGGCCGGCAACCCGGTGCTGCTGGAATCCTTCCTCGACGGCCCCGAAGTCTCGCTCTTTTGCTTAGTCGATGGTGAGACCGTCGTCCCGCTGCTGCCGGCTCAGGATCACAAGCGCGCCTATGACAACGACGAGGGCCCCAATACCGGCGGCATGGGCGCCTACACCCCGCTGCCGTGGCTGCCGGAGGACGGCGTGCAGCGTATCGTGGACGAGGTCTGCACCCCTGTGGCCAAGGAGATGGCGCGCCGCGGCACCCCTTATTCCGGTCTGCTTTACGCCGGCCTGGCCTGGGGCGAAGAAGGCCCGGCCGTAGTCGAGTTCAACTGCCGTTTCGGCGATCCGGAGACTCAGGCAGTGCTCTCCCTGCTCAAGTCCCCGCTGGCTGAGGCCCTCCACGCCACGGCCACCGGCGCCCTCTCCGAGCTCCCGCCGCTGGAGTGGGAGGATGGCTTCGCCGTCATCATCGTCATGGCGGCCGAGGGCTACCCGGCTTCCCCGCGCAAGGGCGATGCCATCTCTGGCGCTGCCTTGGACGATCCGCAGCGTGTCCTCCATGCCGGCACCGTGCATACCGATGGCGCCTACCGCACCGCGGGCGGCCGCGTGCTCAGCGTGCTGGGTAAGGGTGCCACGCTTGCCGACGCCCGCGCAAACGCCTACGCCACCGTCGACGGCATCGAGTTTGCGGGTGGCTTTGTGCGCCGGGACATCGGCAAGCGAGCAGAAGACGGTGAGATTTCTCTCTAACCTTTCACCCCGCGGCGGGGCAGGCATGGAATAATAGCCACGTGGCTGAAAAGAAGAAGATTTCCAACGTCCTGTCCTCCCGCTATGCCTCCGCGGAATTGTCCAATATCTGGAGCCCGGAGCATAAAATCATCTTGGAGCGCAAGCTCTGGATCGCGGTCATGCGCGCTCAGAAGGATCTGGGCGTAGACATCCCCGCCAAGGCCATCGAAGCCTACGAGGCCGTGGTAGAGGACGTGAACCTCGAGTCCATCGCGAAGCGCGAGCGCGTCACCCGCCACGATGTGAAGGCCCGCATTGAAGAATTCAATGCGCTGGCCGGCTACGAGCACATTCACAAGGGCATGACCAGCCGCGATCTCACCGAGAACGTGGAGCAGCTGCAGATCCACACCTCGCTGGAGATCATCCGCGATAAGGCCATCGCCGTGGTCTCCCGCATCGGACGGCACGCCGCCGAGTACCAGTCCTTGGTCATGGCGGGCCGCTCCCACAACGTGGCCGCGCAGGCCACCACGCTGGGCAAGCGCTTCGCTACGGCCGGCGATGAGATGCTACTGGCCATCGAGCGCGTTGAAGAACTCTTGGCACGCTACCCACTGCGCGGCATCAAGGGCCCGATGGGCACCTCCCAGGACATGCTCGATCTCATGGGCGGCTCCGAGGACAAGCTCGCCTCCTTGGAGACGGCCATCGCGGATTACCTGGGCTTCCACCGCATCTTCAATTCCGTGGGCCAGGTCTACCCGCGCTCCCTCGACTTCGACGCCATCTCCGCCCTAGTGGAGCTCGGCGCCGCCCCGTCCTCCCTGGCCACCACCATCCGCTTGATGGCCGGCAACGAGACCGTCACCGAAGGCTTCAAGGAGGGCCAAGTTGGCTCCTCTGCCATGCCGCATAAGATGAACGCCCGCTCCTGCGAGCGCGTTGGCGGCCTGCAGGTTATCCTCCGCGGCTACCTCACCATGGCTGCGGACCTCGCTGGCCAGCAGTGGAACGAGGGCGATGTCTTCTGCTCCGTCGTCCGCCGCGTCGCGCTTCCCGATGCCTTCTTTGCCCTCGACGGCCAATTCGAAACCTTCCTCACCGTTCTCGACGAGTTCGGTGCCTTCCCGGCCATGATCGACCGCGAACTGGAGCGCTACCTGCCCTTCCTGGCCACTACCCGCATCCTTATGGCGGCCGTGCGCGCTGGTGTGGGACGCGAGACCGCCCACGAGGTCATCAAGGAAAACGCCGTGGCCGTCGCGCTCAATATGCGCGAAAACGGCGGCGAGCAGGACCTAGTCCAACGCCTCGCCGCCGATGACCGCCTGCCCATGGATGAGTCCGACCTCGAGGCCGCCCTAGCCGATAAGCACGCCTTCATCGGCGCCGCCGAGTCCCAGGTCAGCCAGGTGCTCAACCGCATCAACGCGCTAGTAGGTGAGCACCCCAAGGCTGCGGCCTATACCCCGGGCGAGATCCTTTAAAACGAGCCGCGCAGGGCGTCTTCCTGTCGCGGTGCGCCTTCCTTTTTCGCATTTCGATCAAATAGCCCCCGAATCCCGCGCGGATTTCGGAGCTTATTTGATCGAAACGTGCTCGCTACCCCTGAGCGCTAGAATGAAGGTCATGCGACCTGAGCTTTCTTCTTATACCCATCTTGCCTCCGGCAAGGTCCGCGATATCTACGATGTAGACGAGAACACTCTTCTGATGGTGGTCTCGGACCGCATCTCGGCCTACGACCACGCCCTCGAGCCGGCCATCCCGGACAAGGGCCGCGTGCTGACCGCAACCTCGAAGTTCTTCTTCGACTCCATCGATTTCCCCAACCACCTGGCCGGCCCGCTCGATGATGAGCGCATCCCCGCCGAGTGCCTTGGCCGCGCGATGGTGGTCAAGAAGCTGAAAATGTTGCCCTTCGAGTGCGTGGCCCGCGGCTTCCTCACCGGTTCCGGCCTGAAGGAGTACAAGGCCAACGGCACCGTGTGCGGTATCGAGCTGCCGGAGGGCCTGGCTGAGGCTTCCCGCCTGCCCGAGCCCATCTTCACTCCGGCCACCAAGGCGGAACAAGGCGAGCACGATGAGAACGTCTCCTTCGACTTCGTGGTGGACAAGCTGGGCGCCGAGCGCGCCGAGGAGCTGCGCGCGGCCACCCTCCGCATCTACTCCGAGGCCGCCACGCTCGCGGAGGAGAAGGGCATTATCCTCGCCGATACCAAGTTCGAGTTCGGCCTAGATCAAGACGGCACCCTCGTGCTGGCCGATGAGGTCCTTACCCCAGATTCCTCCCGCTACTGGCCGGCCGATTCTTACGTGGAGGGCGAGGTCCAGCCGTCCTTCGACAAGCAATACGTGCGCAATTGGCTGACTTCTGACGCCTCCGGGTGGGACCAAGCCGCCGACGGCACTCCGCCCCAGCTTCCCGACGACGTCGTTTCCGCCACCCGCCTGCGCTACATCGAGGCCTACGAGCGGCTTTCCGGCGAGCGCTTCGCGGACTTCCTTTCGCCCGAGGCCTAACTCCCCTTAGGCTTCCAGCCCTAGGGCGCCACGCGTACAGTGGGGCGGCATGAGCAACGAGAATCTTTCCGCCCCCGTGGCCGCCGTCCACCCCGTGACCCGTTCCTTCCACGGACGCGAGTTCGTGGATAACTACGAGTGGCTGCGCGATAAGGAATCCCAGGAAACCCTGGATTACCTCAACGCAGAAAATGATTACACCAAGGCGAAGACCGCGCACTTGGATGAGATGACGGAGAATATCTTCCAGGAGATTAAGTCCCGCATCAAGCAAACCGATATGTCCGTGCCTTCTCGCCGCGGCGATTACTGGTACTACGGCCGTACCGAGGAGGGCAAGAGCTACGGATACTCTTGCCGGCTCCCGGTAGAGGAGGGGGCTGACCCATGGACTGCCCCGGTTATCCCAGAGGAAGGCACCCCGGAAGGCGAGGAGATCATCCTCGACGCCAACGCGCTGGCGGAGGGCAAGGACTTCTTTGCCCTCGGCGCCGCCTCCATCTCTGATTCCGGCCGCTACCTGGCCTATTCCGTGGACTTCGCCGGCGACGAGCGCTTTGAGCTCTATATTAAGGACTTGGAAAGCGGCGCGCTTCTCGACGACCACCTCAAGGGCATCTTCTACGGCGCCACCTGGGCCGGCGACGGCTATATCTTTTACACGACCGTCGACGAGGCATGGCGCCCTGACGCCATCTGGCGCCACAAGGTCGGTACCGCGCAGTCCGAAGACGTGCAGGTGTTCAAGGAAGAAGACGAGCACTTCAACGTCGGCATCGGCAGCGCTCGCTCCGATAAATACCTCTTCCTTGGCGTGAGCTCCAAGGTGACTTCTGAGGTGTGGGTCCTCGAAGAAGACAACCCCGAGGGTGAATTCCGCCTGCTGTGGGAGCGCGAATCTGGCGTGGACTACGACGTCGACCACGCCGTCGTTAAGGGCGAGGATTACTGGATCGTCACCCACAACGCCACCGGCCCCAACTTCGAGGTCGGATATACCAAGGCCAAGGATGAGCTGCCCACCCTACGTGACCTGCCGGCGCTCTTGCCGCACGAGGAGACCACCCGCATCGAGGGCGTGGACACCTACCGCGATCAGATTGTGGTGGGCTACCGCCGCGGCGGCATCGGCCGCGCCGCCATCATGCGCGTGAATGACGGCTTTAGCGAATTCGAAGAGCTCAACTTCGACGAAGAACTCTTCACCGTGTCCGTATCCGGAAACCCCGAGTGGGACGCACCGGTGCTGCGCGTGAGCTACGTGTCTTTCACCCAGCCCTCCCAGCTCTTTGATTACCGCGTGGATACCGGCGAATTTACTCTCCTCAAGGAGCAGGAGGTTCCCGGCGGTTATAACCCGGATGACTATGTGGCCTACCGACTGTGGACCACGGCTGCCGACGGCACCGATATCCCCGTATCCATTGTCCACCGCGCCGACCTCGACCGCACTCAGCCGAACCCGACCCTGCTCTATGGTTACGGTTCCTATGAGGTCAGCGTAGATCCGGCATTCTCCGTTACCCGCCTATCCCTCATGGACCGCGGCATGATCTTCGCCGTCGCCCATGTCCGTGGCGGCGGCGAGATGGGCCGCACCTGGTACGACGACGGCAAGATGCTCAAGAAGAAAAACACCTTCACTGATTTCATCGATGTCGCCGATGACCTCATTGCCCGCGGGGTGACCACCGCTGACCAGATGGTGGCCGAGGGCGGTTCGGCCGGTGGCATGCTCATGGGCGCGATTGCCAATATGGCCCCGGATCGCTTCACCGCCATCCAGGCCGTCGTGCCGTTTGTGGACCCGCTGACCTCTATCCTCATGCCGGAGCTTCCCCTTACGGTGCCTGAATGGGAGGAGTGGGGCGACCCGTACCACGATCCAGAGGTTTATGACTACATGAAGTCCTACTCGCCGTACGAAAACATCGAGGCTAAGGACTACCCGGACATCCTGGCCATTACCTCGCTCAATGACACCCGCGTGCTCTATGTTGAGCCGGCCAAGTGGATCGCCCAGCTGCGAACGACGGTCACCGGCGGCGAGTTCTTGCTCAAAACCGAAATGGCCGCAGGCCATGGCGGTGTGTCCGGTCGCTATGAAAAGTGGCGCCAGAATGCCTTCGAGTACGCGTGGACCATCAACAAGGCCACCGGCTTGGAGAAGTAAAACCCGGATAGGGGGCCAACGCGCGAATCCTAAATTCCTGTGCGATAATTTTCCTTATGAATGGCCACCTTCTGGTATCTATCTCCAGCATCTTTGATGACACACGGAAGCAGGCTAGCCGGCTCCTCTCGATCCTTGATCGGGAGGAGATTCCTGTTTCCCTGCTGATTGCCCCGCATATCGACGGCAACTGGCACCTCGCCAAAGACAAAGACACCAAAAAGTGGCTCCAAGACCAAGCCGATGCCGGCCGCGTTCTTATTCTGAACGGTTTCGATCGTTCAGTGCAGGGCCGCCGCGCGGAATTCGCCAACCTCGATTCGCACGAGGCGAAGCTGCGCCTCGCCGGAGCTACCCGCCAGATGGCCAAGATTGGCTTCGAGCCCACCATCTTTGCGCCCCCTCGCTGGCGCATGTCGCCCGGTACCTTGCAGGTCTTGCCGCAGTTCAAGTTTGAGGTAGCCGCCTCCACCCGCGGCATCCTCCAGATTAATTCCGGTAAGTTCCACCAAGCCCGCAACCTTTCTTTCGGTGAAGGCTTTGGTTCCGCCAAGTGGTGGCGCAAGAACATTATTCGCGCTGCTGAGCGCTCCGCTCAGCGTGGCAATACGGTCCGCCTTTCGGTTTCCGGCCGCAACCTGGATGACCGCAAAGTCATCAATGACTTCGTCAAAGCCGCCGACCGGGCCATCAACGCCGGCGCGACCCCAGCCGATTACGGCGCCTATCTTCCAAAATAGACCGCGCATTCCCTCGCTGAACGCTCCACGGAGTGCAGCGGCGGGGGATTTTTGCTGGCTAAGTCAGAATTCACGATTTTCGACCACCTAAACCTCCACTTCCGTCGACGGTGGTGGCGATATATATGGACGAAATCGTTGAAATCACAAAAATTAAGACCCCGCCGCTTGGGATTTATCCAAAAGCGAGCGGGGTTTGCGTTTGTGGGAGGTTAGCGCTGCAGGCTAGTGATGAAGTTCTTCACTTCCTTTGGCAGCATGGCCCAGATGGGGGCCGGGATGGCCTTGTGGAGGTTTCCGGTCACGGCGAGGAAACCAGGGATGGCGACAAGGCCGACGATGGCCGCGATGGCGGCGGCGATGCCTGCGCCGACGGAGCTGGTGCTGGAGCTAGAGCCGGAGGCAGGCTTATTCGGCTTTTTAGAAGGCTTATCGGAGGGCTTATCGGAGGGCTTGTCCTCTGGCTTACCTGGCTCATCGGAAGGCTTGTCTGAAGGGTCATCCGGCTGGCCGGCGGAGTCGTCTGCGCCGAGGGTGAAGCCGACCTTGACTGGGTCGTGGTCAGAGGCGCGGAACGGGGAGTCATCGTAGAAGTCCACGATGTTGTAGTTGCGGCGGGAGTATTCGAAGGCGACGGGTTCGTCGGCGTTGATGTTCCACACTTGGGCGTCGTCAAGCGTGCCGGTGGCAACCTTATTGGCCAGCACGTGGTCGAGGGTGCCAAGCAGGCCGGAGAACTGGTAGGAAGGGTCAGCCTCGTACTTTTCGGCGGGGACGGTGAAGCCGTCGTTACGGAAGACATCGAGCGCGGTCTCGTGGGTGTAGGTATTGAAATCACCCAGGGCGAATAGCGGCTTGTCCTTCCAGTCTTCCTGCTTGTGCAGCGCATCGAGGACGGCCTGGGCCTGTGCGTTGCGGACGTTCGGGTTATTGCCCTGGCCGTCGCCGGAGTCGGCGTCGCCCTTGGCTACGGAGCCCTTGGACTTGAAGTGGTTGGCCACGGCAACGAAGGATTCCTCGCCCTCCTTTAACGGCTGGAACTCCTGGGCGAGTGGCTCGCGGGCGGTGCCGGTGAAGCGATCATCCTGGAAGATGCGGGATTCGCCGACGGGCTTGACCACATCCTTGTGGTAGATAAACGCGGTGCGGATGACATCCGGGGAGTCCGGTACGGCGTCCTCGGAAGGAGAGGGGACGAAGGCCCACTTCTCGGAACCGGCGGCCTCGTTGAGCTTTTCCGTCAGGTGCTTGAGGGCCTTATCGCGCTGGGTAAAGTCACCGGTGACGGCGTAGCCATCTTCGATTTCGGAAAGGCCGATGACGTCGGCATCGAGGCCGTTGATGGCCGCGACAATCTTGCGCTCCTGGTCTTCTAGTGCTGATTGGGTATAGGCGCCGCGGGTCTTACCGCGATTGACGGTGACCTTATTGCCCTCGCGATCGGTGTAGGCGCTGCCGCCGAATTCCTCGCCCAGGGAGGTGAAGTAGTTCAGCACATTGAAGGCGCCGATGGTGTATTCGCCCTTGACGTTATCGATGGCGTGCAGCTCGGCCTCGCGGGAGTTTTCCCAAGAGATGGGCAGGTCTGCGCCCTTGGTGTTGCCGGTGACCGGGGTGGTGGGCTGGAAGCGCCACTGGTCGTGGGAGAAGCCCACGATGACCGGGTGCTGGAAGGTCACGGTATCGGTGGTGCGCAGGGACTTGATGGTCTGGGCATCATCCTGGGCGATGTACGGCAGCGGGGTATTCTGGTCGGTCTTGAGATAGTCGCGGGTGCGGCCATCGTCCAGGGTGACCAGCTTATCGGCGTTGTCCTTGGTCAGCTTCTGGATATCGGAGTTGGGATCTGTGGAGGGGGAGAAGATATCGGAAGGCTGGCGCAGGGCTTCCTTGCCCGGGGCGAGGCCGACCTCGCCGTACTGGTTGAGCGAGTAGTTATTGGTCACGGTGTGCTCGGCTGGCTGGATGAGCATGTGCTCGAAGGGCTCGCGGGCTTCGGTGCCATCGGGAAGTTGGTCTACCTTGAGCGGGGTGACCTTCTCCAGCGGGGTATCGAGCTGCGTGACCGCGGAGGCGGTGAGCTGGGTGGAGCCATAGAATTCGGAGACCTTGCCGGTTACCTCGACGGAATCCTCAAGGGCAGGGTACTGATCGGCTGGTTTGTTACCCATGTAGACGAAGATGGCCTGGGAAGCATCGGTGGCCTCGGTGCCGGTGCCACCAGTCTGGATGGTGAAGCCATTGAGTCCGCCTTCGGACCACACGCCGGTGACGACGCCCTCGGTGGCCACGGTCTGGTCCTTGAGCGGGGATTCGGCGCCGGTGCCCTGGATATCTGCGATGGCGGTTATTCCCTCGGGAGCAGGTTGCTCGGGCTCGGCCGGATTCTCAGGCTGCGGGGCGGGGGCCTCGTTACCGGAATTGGTCGGGGTAGGGGTGCCGGTGGTGAAGTCGGCGGCGTTGTCATCGGTATCGGTGCCATCGGCGTCGCGGGAGGCGGACTTGGCATTGGACAGGCCCGCGGCGGCGGTGCCTTCCTTGATGGAAGCAGCGCCGTAGCCGATGGCGTCGATGGGGGTACCGGTGGCGTCGGCAAGCTGCACGGAGCCCTTAGAACCGGACATATTGAGGCTGCCCTCGGCATCTGGGGCAGGCAGGGCCTCGCCCGCGCCATTGCCGGCCGCGCCCTGCACCAGGAAGTAGCCGTGCGGGGCGATGGTGCCGGAAAGCTCCACCTTGCCGCCGGTATTGCCGGAGGCGGAGAAGTACTCCACGGTGTATCCGGTCAGGTCAATTGGAGCATCGGTGGGGTTATAGAGCTCGATGAAGTCATGGGTGAAGGCAGCGCCTTTATTGCCGCCTCCCCCGTAGACCTCGGAGATGACGGCAGCGGAGCCATCGGTTGCGGCCGTGGCGGTAGGAACGGCAAGGGCGGCAGAAGACAAGGCGGTGGCAAGTGCCAGCGCGCCGAGGCGGTGAGAAGACCTAGATTCAACCTTAAAAAGAGAGCGACAGTGTGCGTCGCCTATTAGTAGAGCGCCGCGCCGGGCCAGGCTGGAGGGCACGCCGAAGTTTGCCAGAGCGTCGTTTGGGGTTCACGTAGAGTTTGCCCAACCGGGGTGAAACCCACACTGCGGGGGTGAGTCTAGGTAAAAGGCGGGGGTGCCAACTAAACTAAGTCGCGCAGACCAAAGCCCCATACAGTAAGGCAAATATTTCATGGCTCGTGTAGTTGTCAATGTCATGCCCAAGGCGGAGATTCTGGATCCGCAGGGCCAAGCCGTCGTCCGCGCGCTGGGTCGCATCGGGGTATCCGGTGTCAGCGATGTGCGCCAGGGAAAGCGCTTCGAGCTCGAGGTCGATGACTCCGTCACCGCAGAGGACCTAGATAAGGTGGCCGCCACGCTGCTGGCCAATACCGTCATCGAGGACTACGAGGTTGTTGGGCTGGAGGTCAAGTAAGTGACCGCCACAATCGGAGTAATCACTTTCCCCGGAACCCTGGATGATGTGGATGCCGCTCGCGCTGCCCGCACCGCCGGCGCAGAGGTGAAAAGCCTCTGGCACGCAGATACCGATCTGTACGGCGTGGATGCGGTAGTAGTGCCGGGCGGTTTTTCTTATGGTGACTACCTGCGCTCGGGCGCGATTTCCGCGCTCGCGCCGGTGATGCAGTCCGTTATCGATCGTGCGAAGCAGGGCATGCCGGTGCTCGGCATCTGCAATGGCTTCCAGATCCTTACCGAGGCGGGCCTGCTGCCAGGCGCGCTGACCCGCAATAAGGGCCTGCACTTCCACTGCACCGATACCTACCTCGAGGTGGCCAATTCCACCACCGCCTGGACCAGCGAGTTTGAGCAGGGCCAGAAGATCCTGGTGCCGGCCAAGCACGGCGAGGGCCGCTTCCAGGCCGGCGATGATGACATCGCCCGCATCGAGGGCGAGGGCCGCGTGGTCTTCCGCTATACCGATAATTACAACGGTTCCGTCAACGGCATTGCCGGCGTCAGCGATGAGTCCGGCCGCATCGTCGGCCTTATGCCGCACCCCGAGCACGCCATTGACACGCTAACCGGCCCATCCACCGACGGACTGGGACTTTTCGTATCCGCCATCAAGGCCGTCGCACAGGCGCCGGCGGTTTAAGGAGGCCATTTTCATGACCGTTCATAATGACACCGTAGAAAAGGCGCAGTCCACCCCAGACGAGCAGCAGCCCTACGCGGAACTCGGCCTGAAGGATGACGAGTACCAGCGCATCCACGATATCCTGGGCCGTCGCCCCACCGATGCGGAGCTGACCATGTACTCCGTCATGTGGTCCGAGCACTGCTCCTATAAGTCTTCCAAGACGCACCTGCGTTACTTTGGTGAGACCATGACCGAGGAGATGGGGGAGAAGATCCTCGCCGGCATCGGTGAGAACGCCGGCGTGGTGGATATCGGAGACGGCAACGCGGTGACCTTCCGCGTAGAGTCCCACAACCATCCCTCCTACGTGGAGCCTTACCAGGGTGCGGCCACCGGCGTGGGCGGCATCGTCCGCGACATTATGGCCATGGGTGCTCGCCCGATTGCCGTGATGGACCAGCTGCGCTTTGGGCCTGCCGACGCCCCCGATACCAAGCGCGTCCTTCCCGGCGTGGTCTCCGGCGTGGGTGGCTACGGCAACTCCCTGGGCCTGCCCAATATTGGCGGCGAAACCGTCTTTGATGAGACCTATGCCGGTAACCCGCTGGTCAACGCCCTGTGCGTGGGCACCCTCAAGGTCGATGACCTGAAGCTGGCCTTCGCTTCCGGCAAGGGTAATAAAGTCATGCTCTTTGGCTCCCGCACCGGCCTGGATGGCATCGGCGGCGTGTCCGTGCTGGCCTCCGATACCTTCGAGGACGGCGCCGAGCGCAAGCTGCCGGCCGTGCAGGTGGGCGACCCCTTCGCAGAGAAGGTCCTCATCGAGTGCTGCCTGGACCTCTACCACGCCGGCGTGGTCGTAGGCATTCAGGACTTGGGCGGCGCGGGTCTGGCCTGCGCCACCTCGGAGCTGGCGGCCTCCGGCGATGGCGGCATGGAGGTCAACCTCGATAATGTACCGCTGCGCGCGCAGAATATGACCGCGGCCGAGATCCTCGCCTCCGAGTCCCAGGAGCGCATGTGCGCCGTTGTGGCTCCGGAGAACGTGGCGAAGTTCCGCGAAATCTGCGAGCACTGGGACGTCACCTGTGCTGAGATTGGCGAGGTCACCGAGGGCAACCACCTGGTCATCCGCCACCAGGGCGAGGTCGTCGTGGATGCCCCGGCCGGCACCATTGCGGATGAGGCTCCGGAGTATGACCGCCCGTATGCCCGCCCGGAGTGGCAGGATGAGCTGCAGAAGTACCAGGGCACCGACAAGCGCGGTCTGGTTGAGTCCCTGCAGAAGCTCGTGTCCTCCCCAGCGCTGTGCTCGCGCGATTTCATCATGAACCAGTATGACCGCTACGTGCGCGGCAATACCGTCCAGTCCCACCATGCGGATGCCGGCGTGCTGCGCATCGATGAGGAGACCGGCCGTGGCGTGGCCGTGTCCGCCGATGCGTCCGGCCGCTACACCAAGCTGGATCCGAACATGGGCGCCCGCCTCGCGCTGGCGGAGGCCTACCGCAACGTGGCCGTCACCGGCGCCAAGCCTGTCGCGATTACCAACTGCCTGAACTACGGCTCCCCGGAAAACCCCGACGTGATGTGGCAGTTCCGCGAGTCTGTGCATGGGCTTGCCGACGCCGCCGTGGAGCTTGCCATCCCCGTCTCCGGCGGCAACGTCTCCTTCTACAACCAGACCGGCGAGGAGCCGATCCTGCCTACCCCGGTGGTGGGCGTGCTGGGCGTTATTGATGACGTGCACAAGGCCATCGGCAATGAGCTGGGCACCGTGGGCGAGAAGGAAGTTCTCATCGCCCTAGGCGAGACCAAGGACGAATTCGGCGGCTCCATCTGGCAGCAGGTGAGCGCCGATACCTCCGAGGCTTCCTCCCTCAACGGTCTGCCGCCGCAGGTAGACATGGCCAACGAGAAGCGCCTGGCTGAGTTCTTCCACGGCAATGAGCTGCTCACCGCGGCGCACGATATCTCTGAGGGCGGCCTTGCCGTCACCGCCTTTGAGATGGCTAAGCGCGCCGGTGCGACTGCCGACGGCGCCGGCCTTGGTCTCAACCTGGACCTCACCGCGGTCCACGAGGACGAGTTCGTCGCCGCCTTCTCCGAGTCCGCCTCCCGCGTGCTCGTGGCCACCACCGCCGACCGCGCCGATCAGGTCCTCGCCCGCGCCGGCGAGCTGGGCATCCCAGCCGCCATCGTTGGCGAGACCACCGAAACCGGCGCCCTTACCCTCGGCGGCGAGTCCGTCGCCATCTCCCAGCTGGTCTCCGCCTGGTCCGCCACCCTGCCGGACCTTTTCGACCACGCTGTGGGCGCTAACTCTGTAGTGGAGTAGACCGCTTCGCAGTCCCGCTGCGTTACGACGCTGACACAAGAAAAGCCCAGCTTCGGCTGGGCTTTTCTTATGGCTAGGCCTCTTACCTGAAAGAGAACGAGATGCTTTTCCAGTAGGTGTCCCTTGAAGGCCTCTGCCTGTGCCCGTACACTTACGGTATCGTAAGTTATCCGTTGTGAGGCAGCAGAAGGGACGTACCGCCGTGGCACAGATCCATGCGGATAGTGCGCCGGGGCCGGGCCTTGTCCAGCGCACTTATTGGATGGCTGATCGAGGGCCAAGGCCGCTAAGCCGTGGCTGGGGACATGCGATTGCAGCATTGCTGTCGGTGATTTCCTCCACCGTGCTCATTACCTATGCATGGATGACATTGCACTGGTGGCAGGGGCTTGGTGTAACTGTTTACGGCGTGGGGCTGGTGGGGCTTTTTGGCGTCTCGGCGCTGTATCACCGCTACCCGTGGGCCAGTGCGCGTGCGGTGCAGTGGTGGCGGCGAGCGGACCACGCGACCATCTCGGTATTTATTGCCGCGACATATACGCCGCTATGCCTTATCGTGTTATCGCCGGTACAGGCGGCATGGATGCTAGGCGTTGCGTGGGCAGGAGCGATTCTCGGTGTGATTTTGAACCTAGTGTGGATCAACCACCCGCGCTGGTTGGACGTGGTGGTCTACCTAGCACTGGGGTGGCTGGTGCTGCCGCTTCTGCCCACGCTGTGGACGCAGGCGGGGGCCGCTGTGGTCTGGCTGCTCTTTGCCGGCGGTGTGGTGTACTCGCTAGGCGCGCTGGTCTATGGCTTTAAGTGGCCGGGGCGCAACGCGCGTTACTACGGCTACCACGAGCACTTCCATACCGCGACCATCGCGGCTGCGGTGGTACACCTCGTGGCGGTGTGGATGGTCGTCGTCTAGGGATAGGGCGACTATTAGCACGTCTATCTCCTCCACCCAGGAATTGCCGGACTGCCTGTAAACTCCTTTTTAGGTGGAAAGGGGGTACACATACTGACGCCGCTACGGTGGGTATTCACCTAGAAGTCATGAGACTCGAAAACTCAGCGTGCTTTTGCCCAGCCGATCACGGCTGCGCCGATAGTAGCCCACATGACGTGGACAAGAAGCAGCACTAGAAGGGCGACGCTGATGGTACCCATCCAGCCCATTCCCAACGTCAGTGCTGCAGGTTGGGTGGACAAAGTATGAGTGCCAAGACAGCAGGTACCTACGGGAAATGTGCTAGCCCACCACGTGGGGTTATAAGACATGGGGGTGCTTCCTAGGGCCGCTCCCCAGTGCTTGCTGATGGCGTAAATGGCCAGCGGGATGCCAAGTCCGAGCATCGCTACACCGTAGACCATTGCGCGGAAGTGCCATTGTTCACCTGCAAGCAATTGTGCTCCCGCGGTAGATTGGCCTACCAGCCCGAGCGGGATCCAAGCAGTAGCAGCGAAGCTGGTAGGAACTTTCGGAATGGTACGCAGGTAAACGAAGGCGAATGTAGGCACTCCTGTAAGCCATGCCAATGCAAAACTGATTACGCCGATGCTGTGGACTATCGATCCCCACTCGCCGGCATGCGGTGCCAACTGAGCTGAGGAGGTAGCCGCAACCATGGGGGCGACCAGTGGTAGTCCCCAGGTGAAAGCGGGGGCTGACGGGCGATCGCAGATGAGAAACATGAGAAAACGGATGCACGTCACCGCGCCGAGAACCGTTCCTATTGCCCAGCACAAGGTATGAACCGACCAGGAATCATAAATGAGGGAGTAGGCGCTACCCAAAGAAAGTATGCCTATAGATACCATGCCCCAAGCGGGCATATCGGCGGCGCGAAATCCCGGATTGTGGTGCTTTAGAAACCCAAATACGAGCGATATAGCAAGAATTGTTGCAGCCCCAAGCATGGCTTTCGAGGGGGCCGAGCCTAATAGGGGAGTTACGTGTACGTCGATAAGAGTAGAAGAGATTCCGAGGCCCATAACGGCCCCGGCCCAGCCTGGGCCGAGCGGGGGAAGGTCTATCTCGTTCTGAATTTTTAACATGCGCTTGAGGCTATGCTTTACGGCAGAATTGCGGGAGGGCGTTCATTCTGGACGGGGTTACAATGAAAATATGTACCCCTCGCGAATCGGTAGTAGTGATGACTTTTTACCAGTTCGGCGCGGATTTGTTCCCGATGCCCAGACAGTCGACGCCGTACTTGCTGTGGCACGGTATGGGGGTATGAATCAGGCCGCCATACACCTGAATGTCTCCCAACAGTCGGTGAGTAATCGCATTGCCAATTTTGAAAGGCATCTAAATCAACGCATTTTTTGGCGTGGAGCTGCGGGTAGTTTTACTACGGAAGTCGGCTCCCAGGTTGTCCGGGTACTCGAGGTGCTAGAGGGGGCCTTGAACGACTGCGCGCGGGGTCTTGAGAGAGCCATCGGTGAAGACGTCACCGAGGAAATTAAATTGGTGGTCTCGCATACAGTCGCCGAGGTAGATTACCCGCGCTGGGCTGCGGCGTTTCAACGTGCTCACCCGAAAACTTTTCTGCGTATGCGCCAGCTCAATAGCCGGGAGGCCCAGCGCCATGTCGTACAGGGATTGGCGGATTTAGCCATTGTGGAAGGTAACTGGGTATCCCATGAACTGCACCAGCGCGTAGCCGGACACGACGAACTCGTTGTTGTCGTCCCTGCAGGGCATTATTGGGCTCGCGCGGATAGCCGAAGTGGATCTGGGGCTCCTACAGTATCCGAACCATTGAAGGGGGTGGCTGCGGTATCTAAAGAGGAGCTGCAGACTACTCCTTTGGTTCTGCGTGAGCAGGGAAGCGGCACGCGGGAGGTAGTAGAGGACATTCTGGGGTCACTCGCTCCTCCTGCAGGAGAATTTGGATCTCTGGGGGCGCAACGCGCTGCTATAGGCGCTTTAGGCGCTCCAGGGGTTATAGCAAGGCGAGCAGTGGAGTCGCAGTTGTCTACCGGCGAGTATGTAGAGGTCCCGGTAGCTGGGATCAAGTTTGACCGGCCCCTACGTGTGGTGTGGAGCTCGCAGAACCGACTCCCAGAGCCGGCTCACCGGTTTCTTCGCTTCCTGGCGGACTATGCGCACGGGGACGAGGTCGAAACTAAGCGTGGCTGATGAAAACTCGTTCATTAATGTTGTGTCTCCACCAGCCGGTGCTCCAAGGCGAGTGTTTATTCAGCGTGGGCGAAGAGATCTTCAGCATCGGTGCCGGTCGTAATCGCAGCGGCTAGCAGCATGCGTGCTTGGGGAGCGCGTAGGGTGCCGGAGGAGATAACGCCGGCGTCGGCAAGCGTGGCACCGCCACCGGCACCGCCGTAGATTCCCTCCACTGGTCCGTGATCCACGCGGGTGGTAAGCACGACCGGAACCTTCTTGGCCGCGGCCTTGGCGACTTGGGCTAGCTCGTCGCCGATATTGCCGGCGCCCATTCCCTCAATCACGATGCCTTCGGCGCCGCTGTCCAAGGAGCGCTGGATAAGGTCGGCCGGCGCGCCGGGGTAGGCGGCGATGATATCGACGCGGGTATTGCCCAGCGGTTGATGCTTTAAGGCCTTCGGGCGCTGAGGCTGCTTCTTGCCATTGTTATTGGCAAAGCCATCGGCTTTGGTGGTGTCGGACTTAAAAGCGCCGCGGGCAGGGATAACGTGATCCGCAAAGACAATGAAGGTACCGCGGCCCTTGTTGGAAGGGTCGGTTACGGTCTTGACCGCAAGCGCCAAGTTCTCCGGACCATCCGGATCCGGGTCATCAAAGGGGCGCATCGCTCCGGTAAGGGCCACCGGCTTATCGCTGTCCTGGAAGGTATCGACGGCGATGGCGGTCTCTTCCATGGAATCGGTGCCGTGGGTGACCACTACGCCATCGACATCATCGCGCTGTAGTTCCTTATTTACGGCCTCGATGATGGTGTCGGTATCGTCCAAGGTCATCGCGGAAGAATCCAGCTTGGCAATGTCTTTGACCTCTAACGTGAGCTTGTCCTTGTCAAAGGTGCCGGAAAGAGGCTCCACCAACTTGGAACCGGTAACGGTGGGAACCACCGCACCTGTCTTATCGTGCGTGCTGGCAATGGTGCCGCCGGTAGAAAGGACCACCACGTGGCCCTCGGCGGTGGCGCGTGGACCCTCGTGTTCCGCTGCAGAGGTTTCGGTAGTTTCTTCCGTGGTTGCAGATGTGGAACTGGTGGCGCTCTGCGGCGCGGAAGACTCGGGTGTGGCGGCCGAAGTCTCCTCTTCCGGGCGGTTATCCGGATTCTGGCAGGACGCCAAGAGGAATGCGGAAGTTACTAAGGCAAGGCCGGCACGGGCCGAGCGACGCATTGTTGGGGTGTGCATAATCCCTCGTTTCTGTGTGTGGGAGGCGAAAGCGAGCGGCGGGAATCGTCGGCCGCATATACGTCCATCTAACGCAGAAAGGCGGGGAGCCCGCTGCCACTATGGACTTGCTAACACCGAAACGAGGGGAGAGCAGCTAGTCGATGTGCTGGTTCGACGGCGCCACCACCAAAGGCTTTGGCGAGTACTTCGCACGCAGCTCTCGCAGGAGGGTTGCGTGCTCGGCCAGGCGCTTGTCTTCCTCGGTGTGCGGGTGGAAGGGCCGGGCCACCTGCGGCTGGCCATCGTGATCGAGGGCGATATAGGCCACGGTGGCGTGAATGGCGGTTTGTAAGTGTTCGCGGCCGCCGCGGGGGTTGCCGGAGCGGACGTGGATGGACATCTGCATGGAGCGGGTATCGGTGCGCATCATGCGGGCGTCGACCTCGATGAGGTCACCGATGGAAATCGGGCGGTAGAAGCGGATGCCGCCGGCGTACACCGCAACGGTGCGCTCCGCGGACCACTCCATGGTGCAAGCTGCGCCGGCCTCATCGATCCACTGCATGGCCGTGCCGCCGTGGACCTTGCCGCCCCAGTTGACGTCAGTGGGCTTGGCCAGGAAGCGGTTGACCATGCGCGGGGCGTCGGAAGGCCCGTTGTAGGTTTGCTTTTCCATCTCTTCCTCGATGGCCTTGCGCAGCTCGATGCGGGACTTGGCGGCCTCTTCCACGCGGCACTGCTCATCGGTCTCGGGGCCAAAGGCCGGCACCGGGGTGGACTTACCGGTGGCCGGGTCCTTGGCTACGAAGATGACCAGGCAATCGCAGGCGCGGGTAAAAATGCCTTCGCGCGGGTCGGCAGAGAGCACCTCGTTGACGATGTGCATGGAGGACCGCCCGGTCATAGCGATGCGCGAGCGGACCTCCACGATGTGCCCGGAAGGGATCGGCCGGGTGAAGTGGATATGGCCCACGTATGCGGTCACGCAGTATTGGCCGGACCACTGCACGGCGCAGGCATAGGCGGCCTTATCAATCCATTCCAAGACGCGTCCGCCGCTGATGCCGGGGGCGCCGGCCATGGTGACGTCGGTTGGCGATGCCATAAAGCGCAGCGTCAGCGCCGGCGATTTCTGATTTTCCGCAACGGAAGGCGTAGGTGACATAAACAACAAGATAACAGTAGCTATGATGTAGCTATGAAAAAGCCCGTCGATCCCGCAGCCACCCGCGCGGCCGTTATGGCCATTAAAGACTGGATTGCCGCCCCGGCGGAGCACGATAAGCCTGGTAGGGCCCTGCTTGCCGACGCCGTCCGTCGCACCGCCCGCACCCTCGAGGCCGACGCGCCGGGCCATTCCGTGGAGCTGCGCGTACCCCCATTTGTTGCGGTGCAATGCATTGAAGGGCCCCGCCATACTCGCGGCACCCCACCCAATGTGGTGGAGACCGACCCGGAAACCTGGCTGCGCCTCGCCACCGGATTGGCGGACTGGGAGGAGGCCGTAAGCACTGGTCGCGTCGATGCTTCCGGCTCCCGCGCGGGCGAAATTGCGCAGTGGTTGCCGCTTATCCCGTTAGTTTCCGGCGGCGTGACAGGCTAATATAAACGCCGTGGTAGAAGTACATACTCCTAGTATCACCAATCTTGACGATCAGAATGAGCAGGAGCCCCGCGAAGAGTGCGGCGTCTATGGCGTGTGGGCTCCCGGGGAGGAAGTCTCCAAGCTGACCTACTTTGGTCTCTTCGCCCTGCAGCACCGTGGCCAGGAGGCTGCCGGCATTGCGGTGGGCGATGATGACCGCATCGTCGTCTTCAAGGACATGGGCCTCGTAGCCAATATCTTTGATGAGTCCACACTGTCTGCCCTCCAAGGAAACGTTGCGGTGGGCCACACGCGCTATTCCACCGCCGGCGGCAAGGAATGGTCCAATGTCCAGCCGATGTTTTCTACCTCCTCCACCGGGGTAGACATCGCCCTTGGGCACAACGGCAACCTGGTCAATTACTTAGAGCTGCGCGAGGAGGCCGTGCAGCGCGGCCTGATTAAGCCCAACGAGGAATCAGTGTCCGATTCCATGTGCTTGTCCATGCTGCTTGCCGACGGCGTGGATGAAGACACCTCCGTCTTCGACTCCGCCCGTGACCTGCTCCCGCGCGTGAAGGGCGCATTCTGCCTGACCTTTACCGATGGTCACACCATGTACGCCGCGCGCGACCCGCACGGCGTGCGCCCGCTGGTCCTCGGCCGCTTGGCCAAGGGCTGGGTGGTGGCCTCCGAGACCTGTGCGCTGGATATCTGCGGCGCTCAGTTCATCCGCGAGATTGAGCCCGGTGAGCTCGTCGCCATCGACGAGGCTGGCATCCGTTCCGTGAACTTCGCGCCGGCCAAGCGCCACGGCTGTGTCTTCGAATACGTCTACTTGGCCCGCCCGGATAGCGATATCAAGGGCCGCTCCGTCAACGCCTCCCGTGTGGACATTGGCCGCCGCCTAGCCCGCGAATACCCGGCCGAGGGCGCGGACCTGGTCATCCCGGTTCCCGAATCCGGCAACCCGGCCGCCGTGGGCTATGCCCGCGAATCCGGCATCACCTTCGCCCACGGCTTGGTCAAAAACGCTTATGTGGGACGCACCTTTATCCAGCCCACCCAGACCCTGCGCCAGCTGGGCATCCGCTTGAAGCTCAACCCGCTGCGCGAGGTCATCAACGGCAAGAAGCTCGTCGTGGTGGATGATTCCATCGTCCGCGGCAATACCCAGCGCGCACTCATCCGCATGCTGCGCGAGGCCGGCGCCGCCGAGGTGCACGTGCGCATCGCCTCCCCGCCAGTGAAGTGGCCATGTTTCTACGGCATCGACTTCGCCTCCCCGGGGGAGCTGATCGCCAACGCCAGCCCCTCCGATGATCCGGAAACCGTCTGCGCCACTATCTGTGACACCATCGGCGCCGATTCCTTGGGCTTTGTCTCCATTGAGGAGATGGTGGCCGCCACCGAACAGCCGCGTTCCGAGCTGTGTACCGCCTGCTTCTCGGGTGAGTACCCACTTGGCCTGCCCGCCGGAAACTCCAATGCAGACGCCGTGCGCACCCTGCTCGGCACCGAATAACAAAGGACACCTGAAACCATGAGTGACAATACTTACGCAGCAGCCGGCGTCAGCATCGAAGAGGGTGACCGCGCCGTAGAACTTTTCGCCCCGCACGCTAAGCGCGCCACCCGCCCTGAGGTTCTGGGCGGTCTTGGCGGCTTTGCTGGCCTGTTCAAGCTCGGCGATTACAAGGAGCCCATCCTCGCCGCCGGTTCCGACGGCGTCGGCACCAAGCTGGCCGTGGCCCAGGCCATGGACAAGCACGACACCATCGGTATCGACCTCGTTGCGATGTGTGTGGACGATCTCGTTGTCTGCGGCGCGGAGCCGCTTTTCCTGCAGGACTATATTGCCGTGGGCAAGGTCGTGCCGGAAAAGGTGGCCGAGGTAGTCAAAGGCATCGCCGAGGGCTGTGTACAGGCCGGTGCCGCGCTGCTGGGTGGTGAGACCGCCGAGCACCCCGGCATGATGGAAGCAAACGAATACGATGTCTCCGCCACTGCGGTAGGCGTCGTTGAGGCCGATGGCGTACTTGGCCCAGACAAGGTCCGTGATGGTGACGTGCTCATCGCCATGGGCTCTTCCGGCCTACACTCCAATGGTTACTCCCTGGCCCGCCACGTCCTGCTGGAGCAGGCTGGCATGCCTCTCGACGGCCACGTGGAAGAGCTCGGTCGTCCCCTCGGCGAGGAGCTGCTGGAGCCCACCCGCATTTACGCCAAGGACTGCCTGGCTTTGGCCAGCGAATGCTCCGTATCCACCTTCTGCCACGTTACCGGTGGTGGACTGGCAGGCAACCTCGAGCGCGTCATTCCAGAGGGGCTCGCAGCCGATATCAACCGCGCCACCTGGACCCCAGGCCAGGTCTTCAAGCTCATCTCCTCGGTGGGCAAGGTGGATCTGGCGGAAATGGAGAAGACCTTCAACATGGGCGTCGGCATGATTGCCGTAGTCAATCCCGAAGACCGTGACCGTGCCCTGGCAATGCTTACCGCACGCCACATCGATGCGTGGGAGCTGGGCACCGTCCGCAACGCTTCCGGCGAGGAACCGCGCGTGGTCATGCACGGCGAGCACCCAAACTTCTAGCAGGGCCCTGCCCCTGCCAGGGGAGGGTATGAGGAAGGGCCCTAGGAGATTTCCTAGGGCCCTTGAGCTATCCGGCGGCGAGCGGAAGATTAGCGTTCGTCGCGGTCGGCATCATCCCATTCGTCGACGTAGTCGGCGTATGGGTCATCCTCTTCGTAATCGTGGGAGTCACCCTCTTGCTGTGCGGCGAGTTCCCGTTGTAGGGACTCGATATCCATTTCGGGTGAGTTGTACTTGAGCCGGCGTGCAACTTTGGTCTGCTTTGCCTTGGCGCGTCCGCGTCCCATGTGCATGACCCCCTTGGGTTAGTAGGGCGCGCCAGGGATTCTTGGGCGCCCCATCGACTTGTCTATTGAGTATCTTCCTGTAAGACACAATAGCTTGTGTGACGAAAAAATTCCGCACCGCCCCCTCTCTAGTGGGAGATTTAGCGCCCGCGCAGCCGGTTTACCGCTTCGCGCCCAGCCTTGGGGCCCTCATCCTCGGGGATGGAGGAGGGATCGATCGACGCTGCGGTATCGCCCACCTCTAGGGCGCCGGCGTCCAGCGCAGAGCGTTTGACCAGCCCCAAGGCGATGGGGCCGAAATCGCAGTCATCCACAATCGTGCCGATGCGGCCTACCTTACGTCCATTGAAAGTAATGTTATCGCCCACATTTGGCCGCTGTGGCGCGGAGCCGTCGAGGTGCAGCTGCACCAATAGGCGAGGGGAGCGGCCCAGATTTTCTACGCGCGCCACCGTTTCCTGGCCGCGGTAGCAGCCTTTATTGAGGTGGACGTGGGCCGGATTAGCGGCGCTGCGGCTGATCCACTGCGGCACCTCGTGGGGGATAGATTTATTATCCAGATCCGCTGCCAGCTCCGGCTCGCGGGCACGCACGCGCTCGGCGGTAAACGCCATGAGCCCCGCTAGCCGAGCACCGGATTCCTCAAGGTATTTCGTTGCCTCGACCAATGATTCGCGGGGAATGCCAAGGTCAACGCGCTTAATTCCTGGCCACTGGACCTGGCGGGAAAACTCCGCCATGGGCGGAAGTGAAACATCGGCCTCACCCAGGAGGGTAAGGGTGGCGATATCGGCTTCCTCTACGGTGACCTCGGACCAAAAGACCATCATGGTGAGGAACTTAAAGAGGGAGTCGAATTGCGCCCCGGGGACGTCAATAAGAAAGGCATCGTCGGTCCGCACGATATCCATGTGGTGGAGGATGTGGCCTTGGATGTCCAGGTCGAGGGCGCCGGCGGTGAAACCCACGGGGGCGTCGTCAAGCTTCTGTGAAAGCAGATTATTCAGAAACTCGGCGGCGTCCTTGCCGCTCACGCGAATGACGCGGCGCTGGGAGCGGTCAATGACGATGGTGCCGCCATCGGCGGCCCGTTGCTCGCCCAGCGGATTGCCATAGTGCCAGGCCACGCCCTGGGCATCGAGTACGGTCGCGTCCTGGTGCTCCGCGGCACCGGCGCGCTGCAGAAGAGGCGAAGAATAACTCACAACTACCGATGGTAGGGCATAATCAAAAGTATGAAGTTTTCGCCGCGAAAAGAGCCGGTCATCTACGTTGTGGAGCCCTTTGGAGGGTCGGTACGCAGGCACATGCCCGCGCTGCCTCTCGTCTACGCGGACGATGCCGCGGTCACCCGCGGCGATGGCATCTTTGAATCCCTGCTCGTGCGCGGAGGCAAAGCCGCTAACCTGCAGCGCCATGCGCAGCGCTTCTGCGATTCCGCCCGCACGATGAACCTGCCGGAGCCGCCCATGGACAAATGGGAAGAAGCCACCCGGCTCGCCATCGCGGACTTCTGCGGGGACGAGCAAGGCGATGCTAAATGCTCGTGGACCTATACCCGCGGGCGCGCCTCCACGGGGCGGCCGAGCGCGTGGGTTGTTGTGCAGCCGATTGAGGACAAGGTGCTAGAGCAGCGCGCCCACGGCGTCGCCGTCATGACAAGCCCCCGCCTGTGGCACGTGGCGGAGGAATTGCCCGCCAAGACGCTCAATTACGCGGCCACCATGGCGATGCTGCGCATGGCGCGGGAGAAGGGCTTTGAGGATCTCATCCTCACCGACCCGGACACCGGAGAAATTCTCGAGGGGGCGACCTCAACTGTGGTGGCCGTCAAAGGCGAGAAACTGCGCACTGCGGCCGGCCGCGGCATCCTGCCTGGCACCACGCAAGCGGCGCTCTTCGCGCACGCGAAAGAGAAAGGCTATCGCTGCAAGGCCAAGCCGCTGACCGTGGAGTACTTAGAAAAGGCGGATTCGGTGTGGCTAGTGTCCTCCGTGCGCGTTGCGGCGCGTGTCACCCGGTTGAATGACAAAAAATTAAAGGCCCCGGATAACGTGGACGTCATCCGAGACCTTATTGATGCCGCGCTAGGGTCCTAGCCAGCGATGCGGGTGAGCTCCGCAGACATGTAGGGGCGCATTTCGCCATCAACCATGCGCTCGTCTACCCAGCCCAGGTTGTTATTGGGCATCAGGCCGTACATGCGCTTGCCTGGGCCTAGGTTCTTCGGGCCGGTTTCCGTGACCATGGTGGAGGCGGATTCCAGCTGCCATGCGCGGTCATTGAAGGGTTCGCCGTAGAAGATTTCCACGATGCCGGTAGAAGAGGTGTAGGTGACCTCGATTTCATCCTTTTCCGAGATACGCCAGAAGCCGGTCTCGCGCACAGACGGGCCTTCCGGCTTGCCTTCGGTATCGATCTTCCAGGTGCGGGAGCTAAACGTCAGGTAATTTTCGCCATCATGGGCGATGACCAGTTGCTGGCCAAAGGTGTACTCCTGGCCCTTCGTATCGTGGGCCTGGCCCTCGCCCTGCCAGACGCCAACAAGGGGGAGTAGCCCCAGCAGGCCGTCGTGCAGCGAGGGGCCCTGGCGCAGGTTCGCGGTATCGTCCGGTACTGGGGTATCGCCCAGCTCGAGAGCGGGGATATTGCGGCTAGCGGCGTCCTTCCACTGCTCGGCAGCCTGGTTCACGGCATCGTTGCCATTGAGTTTTCCAGGATCATTCTCAGGGTGGGAAGCCGCGGTGGTTTCGATGTTTTCAGGGGTGGTTTCATTATTATTTTCGCTCATGGGCGTCCAGCCTAGTCGTGCACCCGCCTTTTTAACTACTAGACTTGGGCCTCGTGCACGCATTGATGATCTCGAATCCAAACTCGACCTCACAAACCAACGCCCTCTTCCGCCAAATCGTTCCCTGCCTACAAGCGGTAGAGGGCCTGCACCTCAAAGTGAAATTTACGCATTACCCTGGCCACGCCGAAGAGATGGTCAGGGGAATGACGAGGGATGACTATGACGTCATCATTGCCGTGGGCGGGGACGGAACCGTCAACGAGGTAGTCAACGGGCTTCTCGGACCGGCTGATGAGCAGCGACCCGATCCTCAGTCCATCCCGGCGCTGGCCGTAATTCCTACCGGTTCCGCCAATGTCTTTGTGCGCGCCCTAGGGTTCCCCAACACCCCAGTGGAGGCCACCCATGTGCTGGCGCGCATGCTCGACCGGGATCTGCGCCGCACCATCTACCTAGGAACGTGGAACGAGCGGTGGTTTGCCGTCAACGCCGGCTTCGGTTTGGACGCGGATGTCTTGGCGCGCGTGGATCGCGCTCGCGAGCAGGGATTTTCGGCCACCCCGCTGCGCTACCTCAACGTCGCCATTCGGGCCTGGAGTCGTGCGCGGAAGAACCCACCGCATATTGCGGTGACAGCCGAGTCCAGTGATGGCGAGCGGCTGCACAAGAATGATGTGCCGCTGATGTTTACCTCAAATACCAACCCGTGGACATTCCTGGGCCCGCTGCCGGTAGTGACTAACCCGCGCAATTCCTTTGATGAGGGCCTTGCTCTCTTTGGGCTGGAGGAGTTTAGCGGGCTCGGCGGCGTCGTTGGCCTGCTGCACCTCTTCGGTGCCGATAAGCGCGGATGGCTCAATAGGCTCACCAAAGAAAAGACGGTGGCCTTCGACGACGCCATGCGGGTTGAGCTAGTCTGCCGCGAACCGCAGCGCTTCCAAGCCGATGGAGAATCGGAGGGGCGCTTTGACGCGGTTACCTTGGCCTCCGTGAAGGATGCCATCGAGGTATTCGCCCCGCAGGATAGGCGAGAGGCCCATCAGCGCACGATGAAGGAAGTTTTCCGGGACTTTATTCGCCTGCGCTAGTCTGCGGCGCGGGGCCGACTCGGTGCTTGGTATCAGCGGCCTTCTTTTCCGCCTCTTCCACGGCCTTTTGCTCCGATCCTTCAATCTCCAGCGGGGAGAGCTGGGCCAGCTGCACCTTAATATTACGGCGCTGTACCTCGAAGGAAATGGTGCCGCCCTGCATCTTTACTGCGGTCGCTTGGGCCGGAAGCGGCAACTGGCGGGTATCGAAGTTGAGGGAAAAGGCCTTTTGCAGGCGCTCATCGTTCGTGCCATAGACCTGCATGCGAAACTCCGGCCCAACCAGGCGGAGGGTGACCTTGGCGGTGGACTTGTGGGCGTCGCCAGGCAGGGTGCCCGTTAGCTCTGCTTCTGCAGAGGTGCCACCGGAGGGGGAAATATCGTCCGGGTTGGCGATGGAGAGATCGGTAATCCCCAATAGGCGGCCCAGCGCCACACCATCCAAGGAAATGCCGCGCGAGTAGGTGGAGACGGGCGCGCCCTCGATATCTCCATTCACTACCTGCTCTGGGGTGACGGTGATATCGCGTAGCACGGTTGAAGCATTGACCATGCCTAGCTTGGGCACCTCCACATCTAGCGCCTTGACCTCGAGATAAGGGATTTCCTTCGAAGCCGCCGCCCACACGTAGGGGGTGCCGCCGATGAAAACATCCGGCGTATTATCCAGCCGCGAATTGGCTTTCACGGCTTGCGCCACCTTGTGTTCCGTGTGCATAGCCACGCAGGCATCCGCCACCCAGGCCGCAATGAGCACGCACACCACGAGGAGGACGTGCACGATGCGCCGGTCAATCTTAAGAACACTCACCCTTTCATTCTTACCCTACGTATTCTGGGGCCTATGACTAGCAATGCCTTTAAGATTACGGAAGAAAACCTACCGGACGCACCGGAGCTGGCTCGCCGCGTAGGGGCGTTGGCTGAGCAGGCCGAACGTGCCGATGGAATGGCGCCGCTGTCGGAGCAATTCCTCAACGGTCTTAGCGATTCCCGCTTGGAGCACCGCCACCTGGTGGCCTGGGTAGGGGAGGAGCCGTGCGGCGTAGCCGGTCTGGAGGGGTCCACTGCCGAGCTATTCATTGCCCCCGACTTCCGCAGTCAGGGCTTTGGTGCCGCGCTTTACGACGCCGCCGCTAAGACCCCCAACCTCCACGCCTGGGCCCACGGGAACCTACCGGCGGCACAGACGCTGGCGCACTCCCGCGACCTGCAGGTCACCCGCAAGCTGGTGGTCATGGGTATCGGGGGAGAAGAGCTTGCAGTGGCCGCCCGTCCCGAATGCGTGCCACTGACCACCCTGAATTACACCGAGGCGGTGGATAAGTGGGGCAAGGACTTTGTGGAAAAGCAGTGGCTCAAAGTCAATAACGAGGCCTTTTCTTGGCATCCCGAACAAGGTGGCTGGGATATTGATCGCCTGCACCGCGGCATGGAGGCGGACTGGTTCGACCCCGCAGACCTGCTTTTCCTGTGGGATACGGCAGATGAGCCGGCACTGGCCGGCTTCCACTGGACCAAGTGGCATGCGGAGGAAACTCCGGGCTTCGGTGAGGTCTACGTGGTGGGCTTGGCGGAAGATTACCGCGGCAAGAAGTTGGGTGGTCCGCTGCTGCAAATCGGCCTGCGCCGCATGGTGGAAAAGGGAGCTCAGCGGGTAATTCTTTATGTAGAAGCGGATAATGATCCGGCGCTGAAGGCGTACGAGCGCCTAGGTTTTGAGGTTGATGAAGAACACGTCGTATGGGGCGTGTGTGACTAACGTCATGGGGTGCGCCACGTTTGTTCACCCAGTGTTTACCTCTTGGCACCCTTTTGGTTAGATCCTGCGGATAGCTTTACACCCTGTGAGTTAACCGCACCTGTGCGCCTGCATCTCGCCCCAGAAGGCGGAGCGGGATGCAGGATATCTCTCTAGGAGAAGCGGTTTCCTCGGACAATCAATCTCTGATCTGCACCGGAAAGGGTTTTCCCGTGATTCGCAACTTCAAGCGCACCGCCGCAATCTTCGGCATCGTAGCCGCAACCTCCACCGCTCTCGTAGCTTGCTCTGAGGAGTCTGGCTCCTCCTCCGGTTCCGCTGGCGGCGAGGACGTCTCCGGCGAGCTCGTCGGTGACGGTGCATCCTCCCAGCAGAACGCAATGTCCTACTTCCAGACCGCGTTCTCCGAGGATTACCCAGACGCTTCCCTGTCCTACAACGCTTCCGGTTCCGGCGCCGGCGTGGAGGCCTTCACCAACGGCCAGGCTGACTTCGCTGGTTCTGACTCCGCTCTGAAGGAAGATGAGGGCGAGGTTGAGGCTGCCGCTGAGCGTTGCGATGGCAACGAGGCATGGCACCTGCCAACCACCATCGGCCCGGTTGCAATCGCCTACAACCTGGGTGACACTGAAATCAACCTCTCCACTGAGACCCTGGGCAAGATCTTCAAGGGCGAAATCAAGAAGTGGAACGACAAGGCCATCGCTGCTGACAACGAGGGCACCGACCTGCCGGACAAGGACATCACCGTCATCTTCCGTTCCGACGAGTCCGGTACCTCCGCAAACTTCCAGAAGTTCCTGAAGGCCGCTACCGGTGACTGGGACTCCGAGGGCAAGCAGTTCCCAGACGCTGTTGGTGAGGGTGCTAACGGCTCCTCCGGCGTTGCTGACCAGGTTGCAAGCATCGACGGTGCTATCACCTACGTTGAGTCCGGATTCGCGGACCAGAAGGAGGGCGAGGGCGTCAAGAAGGCCAAGATCGATTTCGGCCACGGCCCAGTTGAGCTGTCCACCGAGTCCGTCAACAAGGCTCTGGAGAACCTGGAGTTCAAGGAGACCGACTCCGAGCACAACATGGTTGTTGACTCCGAGGCACTGTTCTCCTCCGACAATGAGGGTGCATACCCGCTTATTCTGACCACCTACAACATCGTCTGCTCCAAGGGCTACGATGAGGAGACCTCCAAGCTGGTCAAGTCCTTCTTCACCACCGTCCTGGATCACCAGGATGACCAGCTGGCTGAGCAGGGCTTCATTCCGGTCGAAGGCGCACACCTGGACAAGCTGAAGGCTGCCGTTGACGCTTTGCAGTAAGCGCTAAAGCTATAAAAGCTAATACCTCCCGCCCCCACTGCCGCACACGATTCGCGCTTTGGGGGCGCAGGTATGTAACGATATTTTCCATTTTTAACGCTGAAAAGGATTAACAGTCTCATGGCAGACAATAATCTCACCACGGCTCCAGAGCAGACGGATGCAAACGCCACCTCTGCCGAGCGAGTCTCCAACAGCGGACACGACGAGGTAGCTACCACCAGCTCCAATAGCGGCGTAAAGCGCCCAGGCGACCGTGTCTTTGAGTTCTTTTCCACTGCTTCGGCAACGCTTATCACCGTCATGATTGCGGCCATTGCTGCCTTCCTGCTCTGGCGAGCGGTGCCCGCATTGGCCGTCAACGACGGCGGCATCATGGGCTTTTTCACCTACGGTGGCCGCTGGGAGACCTCCGATACCTCCGCGATGAAGTTCGGTATTCCGACCATGTTCGGAACCACCGTTCTCATTTCGGTCTTCGCCCTTCTGCTGGCCATGCCGGTGGCCCTGGCCATCGCCATCTTCCTGTCCAACTACGCGCCTGCCCGCTTGGTTAAGCCGCTCGGCTTCCTCGTGGACATGCTCGCTGCGGTTCCTTCCATTGTTTATGGTCTGTGGGGCTGGCAGGTTCTCGGCCCGGCCCTATCTGGTTTCTACTCCTGGATGGAATCCTGGGCGGGTGGCTTCTTCCTGTTCCACGTCTTCGACAACTCGCCGTCTTTCGCTACTGGCCGCAACCTGTTTACCGGTGGCATCGTGCTTGCTGTGATGATTCTGCCGATCATCGCCGCCACCGCGCGCGAGGTCTTCGTGCAGACCCCTCCGGGCCAGGTGGAATCCGCCCTGGCTCTGGGTGCTACCCGCTGGGAAGTTATCCGCATGACCGTTCTGCCATTCGGCATGTCCGGCTACATCGCCGGCTCCATGCTCGGCCTGGGCCGTGCGTTGGGTGAGACCATGGCGCTGTACATGGTTGTCTCACCGCTGATTGACTTCCGCTTCTCGCTTTTCGACGGCGGCACGACCTTCGCCACGGCCATCGCCCTGGCATCTGCCGAGTTCGGTAACGAGATGCGCGCTGGTGCCTACATCGCCGCCGGCCTCATGCTGTTCTTGCTGACCTTCGTGGTCAACGCAATTGCCCGCGCCATCGTGAAGAATAAGTAAGGAGGGGAGGATCAATGACTACGACTACTAATGCCAAGCCTGCCTCCCAAGGCGGCGCGACCTTCCTGGACATCTCCGGCTCCCGCAAGATGACCAATAACATCGCCACCGCGGTGGTCTGGGGCGCAATGATTCTGGCCATGGTTCCGCTGGTGTGGGTTCTGTGGGAACTCATCGCCCGCGGCAGTGGCGTCATCCTCAACCCTGAATGGTGGACCGCCTCCCAGCGCGGCATCATGAATAGTTCTTCCGGCGGCGGTGCCGCTCACGCCATCGTTGGTACCTTCGTCCAGACCATTCTGGCCTCCATTATCTCTATCCCGATCGGTATCTTTACCGCCATCTACTTGGTGGAGTACTCCAAGGGCGGCTGGCTCGGCCGCATCACCACCTTCATGGTGGACATCCTGTCCGGTGTGCCTTCCATCGTTGCGGCCCTGTTCATCTTCGCCATGTGGATCACCCTGTTCGGCTTCGGCCGCTCCGGCTTCGCCGTGGCGCTGTCCCTGGTGCTGCTGATGATCCCGATTGTGGTGCGCAATACCGAAGAGATGCTACGCGTGGTCCCAATGGATCTGCGTGAGGCATCCTACGCACTCGGCGTTCCGAAGTGGAAGACCATCGCCCGCATCGTTCTGCCTACCGCACTGTCCGGCATCGTCACCGGCATCATGCTGGCGATTGCCCGCGTGATGGGTGAGTCCTCGCCGGTGCTGGTCTTGGTTGGTTCCTCCTCCGTCATCAACTGGGATGCCTTCAAGGGCTCTCAGTCCTCGCTCCCGCTGATGATGCTGGATATGTACAAGGCCGGCGCACAGCCCGCCGTACTGGACAAGCTCTGGGGAGCAGCGTTGACGCTGGTTATCCTCATCGCCGTCCTCAACATTGCGGCCCGCATCGTTTCCGCGAAGTTCTCGGTTAAGAAGTAAACGCCGTACCACTCGATTCCGCCATACACTTGCTAGAGGAGAAACTCCCAAATGTCTAAGCTCGCGCTCAATGACGTGAACATTTTTTACGGCGACTTCCACGCCGTGCAGAACGTGAATATGCAGATTCCGGCCCAGGCCGTGACCGCATTCATCGGCCCTTCCGGCTGTGGTAAGTCCACCGTGCTGCGCACCATCAACCGCATGCACGAGGTTATCCCCGGCGCCTCCGTGAAGGGCGAAATCCTGCTCGATGGCACCAATATTTACGGACCGAAGGTCGACCCGGTATCCGTACGCAACACCATCGGCATGGTCTTCCAGAAGGCTAACCCGTTCCCCACGATGTCCATCGAGGACAACGTCGTGGCAGGCCTGAAGCTGTCCGGTGAAAAGAACAAGAAGAAGCTCAAGGAAGTCGCGGAGAAGTCCTTGCGCGGCGCCAACTTGTGGGACGAGGTTAAGGATCGCTTGGACAAGCCAGGCGGCGGCCTCTCCGGTGGTCAGCAGCAGCGTCTGTGCATCGCCCGCGCTATCGCCGTGGAGCCAGAGGTGCTACTCATGGACGAGCCTTGCTCCGCGCTGGACCCGATTTCCACCCTCGCCGTGGAGGACCTCATCCACGAGCTGAAGGAAAACTTCACCATCGTTATTGTGACGCACAACATGCAGCAGGCAGCCCGCGTGTCCGATAAGACCGGCTTCTTCTCCCTAGAAGCAACCGGTAAGCCAGGCCACCTAGTGGAGTTCGATGACACCACCAAGATCTTCGAGAATCCTTCTCAGAAGGAGACCGAGGATTACATTTCTGGCCGCTTTGGCTAAAGAGTAGAGAGATTGTCCGAGAGAAGGGGGCCGGTTCGAAAGAACCGGCCCCCTTCTTTGGTGCTTAGATTCGTCTAACGGCGAAACTGACGCTCGAGATCTGCCATCCGTGCTTCAAATTCGGCGTCCTTTTTGTCCTCCTCTAGCTTCTTGGCATAGTCATTGGGCAAAAGACCCGTGGTCAGATAGATGATGTGGCCGGCCACGGAAACGCAGTGGTCCGCATAGCGCTCGTAGTAACGCGTAATTTGTGAGGTCTCAACGGCTTCGCGCACGCTGCCTTCCCATTCGCGCTGAGTCAGGATGCGCAGCATATGGGAGTTGATATCATCCACTGCATCATCGTCGGCACGGAGGTTGACGGACAAATCCGCATCAGGGGTGACGAGGATATCGTGCAGGACCGACCCCATTTCTTCAGTGAGACGGTACATCTCCTCGAAGTAGCCGATGTAATTCGCCGGTACCACGGCAACAGGGTGGCGGCGGCGCGCGGAGGCCGCGATGTGCTGGGAAAGCCGGCCCATCCGGTAGAGATCCTCCACGATATAAATCGAGGAGACCACCTGACGGAGGTCCTGTGCCATGGGGTTTTCCAGGGCCAAGAGTTTTACGGCACGCTCAGAGCACCTAGCGCGGATCTCATCTAGCTCCTCAGTCATCGTGAGGGCATCTTCCGCGGAGTCCAAGGCGCCTTGCAGCAGCGCCAAGGAGGCCTTATCCATGATGTCGCGAACGGTATCGCACATCACGATGAGGTCGTGGGAGAAATTGTCTAGGTGTTCCCTGTAAGCGGCACGCATGCCAAAGATAATAGCGAAAAATTTCGGCGCTTGCGCAACTTAAATACAGCATAAATGCAAGTTTCCTGTGGGTCCCTAGCTGCTCTTATACCTTTGTTAGGTTATCCGCCGGAGTTCATAATGTCAGCGGCAACCGGAACGCAGTCGTCTTCTGGATCGTCGAGCCAGCCATCCGGCAAAGCCACCTTGGATGGCGAGCCCTGGCGGCCGCGGGCTCCGTCGGCGTCGGCAGCCAGGGCGTCGGAATCCGCCCAAGGTGCAAGGAGCTCACGCAAGGTATCGAGGGAATTGACCTTGGCTAAGCCCGCGCGGACCTGGCCACCAACCGGGAAACCACGCAGGTACCAACCGATGTGCTTGCGGATATCGCGGGAAGCATTGTCCTCGCCATCGTGCTCCGCCAGTAGCTCTGCGTGGCGAAGGATTACCTGGGTTACCTCGCCCAGGGTGGGCTCTGCCGGAATTGACTCGCCGCGCAGTGCGGCGCCGAGCTCGGCAAAAAGCCACGGGCGGCCGAGGCAGCCGCGGCCTACCTGCACGCCGTCGCAGCCGGTTTGTTCCATCATGCGGCGGGCATCCTCGGCACGGAAGATATCGCCATTGCCCAGTACTGGCACGCCAGTATCTGCCAGATGTTCTTTGAGGCGCGCGATTTCGTCCCATCGTGCTTCGCCGGAGTAGCGCTGAGCGGCGGTGCGGCCGTGTAGGGTAACGGCGGCGGCACCGGATTCGACGGCGATACGCCCGGCGTCGAGATGCGTATGGTGCTCGTCGTCAATGCCCACGCGCATCTTCACCGTGACCGGGATATTGGTTCCCTCGGTGGCCTTGACCGCGGCGGAGACGATATTGCCAAAGAGGCGTCGCTTATAAGGCAGCGCGGAACCGCCGCCGCGGCGGGTCACCTTGGGAACCGGACAGCCAAAGTTCATATCGATGTGGTCCGCCAGGTTTTCGTCGACGATCATCTTCGCGGCTTTATAGGTATATTCCGGATCCACCGTATAGATCTGCAGGGAACGGGGATCCTCCTGCGGCGCAAAGGTGGTCATGTGCAGAGTCTTTTCATTGCGCTCAACCAAGGCGCGGGCCGTGACCATTTCGCAAACGTAGAGGCCCGACACCGTGCCGGTGCGCTCCAGCTCTTGCTCGCGGCACAACGTGCGGAAGGCAACGTTGGTTACCCCCGCCATCGGGGCGAGGATGACGGGGGAGGAGAGATTGTAGTGTCCAATGCGCAAATTCACGCCCCAATTGTGCTAGTTAACGGGGGAAAATAGCAACCAGGTCCACAGTGGTGACGTTCCCTATTTTTGCTTTATGGGGTAAAGATCACACAAGAGTGGTGGAAATCTTGCAAAGATTCGCTAATGTGGGCTGTGTAACTATTTAGGACGGCCGTTATTTTGGCTGGCCCCTTAATGAAGGAGGATTACCCTTGTCCGAAAGAATCGCATATGCCCCATTCGAGAAGCTCGTAGTTTCCGCAGAAGAGGCTGCTCAGCACGTCAACCACGGTGATCGCGTGGGAATTTCCGGCTTCACCGGTGCTGGCTACCCCAAGGGTCTGCCCACTGCCATTGCAGAGAAGGCCAAGGCTCTACATGAAAAGGGCGAGGAATTTAAGATCGACGTCTTCTCCGGCGCTTCCACCGCCCCGGACTGCGATGGCGTTCTGGCGGAAGCTGAGGCGATTCGCTTCCGCTCTCCTTATAATTCCGATCCCACCCTGCGTAAGCAGTTCAATGATGGGACCGCGCTTTACCAGGATATCCACCTGTCTCACTCGGGCCAGCAGGTAGAAGAGGGCTTCTACGGTGACTTCCAGGTAGCCATTATTGAGGCCGTGCGCATTACCGAAGAAGGCCACGTGGTGCCGTCCTCCGCAGTGGGCAATAACCTCGAGTTCATCGAGGCTGCTGATAAGATCATCATCGAGATCAATGAGTGGCAGTCCATCAACCTCGAGGGCATGCACGATATCTACCGCATTGAAAAGCTGCCTAACCGCCAGCCAATCCCTATCACTAAGCCGGGCGACCGCATCGGTACCACCTACATGGAGGTCCCGGAGGACAAGGTTGTCGCAGTGGTTAAGACCGATGCCCCGGACCGCAACGCGCCGTTCAAGGAACCGGACGAGATTTCCGAGAAGATCGCCGCCAACTTCATCGAGTTCCTCGAGGGAGAGGTCGCCGCTGGTCGCCTTGAGTATGACAAGTTCATCATGCAGTCCGGCGTGGGCAACGTCCCCAACGCCGTGATGGCCGGACTTTTGGATTCCAAGTTTGAGAATATTCAGGCCTATACCGAGGTCATTCAGGACGGCATGCTCGATCTCATCGATGCGGGCAAGATGACCATGGCTTCCGCCACCTCTTTCGCGTTGTCCCCAGACTACGCGGAGAAGATGAATGAGGACGCAGAGCGCTACCGTAAGCACATCATCCTCCGCCCGCAGCAGGTTTCCAACCACCCAGAGGTCATCCGCCGCGTCGGCCTGATTTCCTCCAACGGCATGATTGAGGCCGATATCTACGGCAATATCAACTCCACCAACGTGTCCGGCTCCCGCATTATGAACGGCACCGGCGGCTCGGGTGACTTCACCCGCAACGCTTATATCTCCACCTTCGTTTCCCCGTCTGTGGCTAAGGATGGCGCAATTTCCGCGCTGGTTCCGTTCGTGTCCCACACGGACCACACCGAGCACGACACCATGGTCATCATTACCGAGTACGGCGTAGCCGACCTGCGCGGCCTGGCGCCGAAGGAGCGCGTGGAGAAGGTCATCTCCGTGGCACATCCGGACTACCGTCCGTTGCTCGAGGAATACTTCAACCGTGCCAAGGAAAACAAGTTCCAGCACACCCCGCACGACCTGAAGACCGCCTTTGACTTCCAGGTCCGCTTCATGGAGAACGGCGATATGCGCGGCTAATGTAGCCACGCCCCGGCAGGCGCTCAGCGGCGAGCTGGGCGCCTTTCGCTTGCCGACGCCCCCCTAATTAGGACTTTGCAAATACCGCACGCTAAAATGAAGCGACGTTGGGCCTTTAGCTCAGTTGGTAGAGCTACGGACTTTTAATCCGCAGGTCGTGGGTTCGATCCCCACAGGGCCCACAACTGGAGCCACCTTTTGGGTGGCTCCTTTTAGTTTTTCACCATCTTCTTAATGGCGCGCATGGCCTCTTCTAGCTTCTCGGTAGCTACCTCACCGTCCTCGGCGGCGGCACCAGCCACACAGTGCTCAATATGGTCTTCTAGGAGCGCCAGTGAGACATTCTCCAGCGCCGACTTCACCGCCGAAATCTGGGTAATGATGTCGATGCAGTATTGGTCTTCCTCGACCATGCGGTGGATGCCGCGTGCCTGCCCCTCAATGCGCTTGAGTCGGGCAAGGTAGCGATCCTTGCTCTTAGAATCCGCGTTATATCCGTGTACGTGCGGCTCGTGGCAGGAGCACGTTTGATGCTGGTCAGACATGGTTCCTAATCTTTCTGGGGGAGCGATTTTGTAACTAGGTGAGGTCTCCAGTATATTTCTAGAGGTCGCCTTAGCGCGACGGGCCCCCATCGTCTAGCGGCCTAGGACACTGCCCTTTCACGGCAGCGGCACGGGTTCGAATCCCGTTGGGGGTACCAACACGAAAGTGTTGGTTCGAATTGGATATTCGATTGGCCTTGTGGCGCAGTTGGTTAGCGCGCCGCCCTGTCACGGCGGAGGTCGCGGGTTCAAGTCCCGTCAAGGTCGCAGAATGAGCAGCAATCGCTTCGGCGGTTGCTGCTTTTTGTTTTGTTAGGCTGGCGCTATGGAGCCATACGTCGGAATCGCTGTCTTTGAACTTGCCTCCGAAAGCTCGGAGCATTCTAACTTCTTCCGAGAGGACTTCTTTCTCGTCTATGCAGGCTCGGATGAGGAGGCGCACCGGAAGGTCGAGGCACGGGCCCATGAGCAAGAATATGAGGGCCTGTGGCTGCGCCACATTGTCGATGTCGCACCCGCTCTCTACGGCCATGTGGATCGAGATTGCGACCTTTACTCGCGGCACTTTGCTGCAATGGAAGACTATGAGCGCTTTGAGATGAACTTGGGCGGAAAAGATCCGCTGCAGGCCTCTAAATAGCTTTCTGACGTGCTGATTTGGTGAGTATTGGGAGTCTTCTGTAGAGTAACTATCCGTGCCCAAGAGCGCACGCATAATTAAAAATGGCCCTGTGGCGCAGTTGGTTAGCGCGCCGCCCTGTCACGGCGGAGGTCGCGGGTTCAAGTCCCGTCAGGGTCGCGGAAACCTTCGGGTTTCTGGCCAGATAGCTCAGTCGGTAGAGCACACGCCTGAAAAGTGTGGGGTCGCCAGTTCGATCCTGGCTCTGGCCACAATAATGGCTCCTCGTAAGAGGGGCCATTTTTGCTTAGTATGGGCACATGGAACATGCTATTGCACACCAGACAGATAAGTCCCGCTACCTCCTTACCGTGGACGGCGTCGAGGCGGGCGCGTGCCACTACGTAGATGCCGGCACGACGCGCGAGTTCAACCACACGGTCATCAAGGATGCTTTCCGCGGCCAAGGATTGTCAGCGCCGCTGATTAAGGCCGCGCTTGACGACGTCCGGGGCGTCGGCAAGCAAGTCATTGCTTCCTGCTCCGCCGTGGCGCATTTTATAGATAAGAACCCCGAATACCGCGATCTGCTGCGCGCAGAAGGCATATAAAAAGCGGCCCACAGTTGCCTGTGAGCCGCCGGGAGAGAATTTAGATGTAGTAGTCAGGGTCGACCAGTTTAATGCGCTCATTCGGGTTGCGCGGACGGTTCTTGGCCGGAATGCCCACCGCGATATTTTCGGCCGGAACGTCCTTCGTCACCACGGCATTGGCGCCAATGGCCGATCCTTCACCGATCGTAATGGGACCGAGCACCTTGGCGCCCGCACCGATGGTCACATTGTCTTCGACAGTGGGGTGGCGTTTGGTTTGGGTAAGGACCTGGCCGCCGAGGGTGACACCGTGGTAGAGCATGACACCATCGCCAATCTCTGCGGTTTCACCAATGACAATGCCCATGCCATGGTCGATAAAGAACCGGCGGCCGATAGTTGCGCCTGGGTGGATTTCCACGCCGGTAAAGAAGCGGTTAATCTGCGCCAAGATGCGCGCGGGCCCGCGCAGGCCACGCTTCCACATCCAGTGCGAAATGCGGTGAGACCACACCGCGTGGAGGCCGGAGTACACTACTGCATTTTCGATGTCGCCACGCGCGGCCGGATCGTGATCTCTTGCATTCGCTAAGTCTTCACGGATGTAGCTCATAATGTTCATGCCCACATAGTACTGGCATAAAAAAGGCACCCGCCAAGGTTGGCGGGTGCTTTTATTCAAGCGAAGTAACTTAAGCTTCGCGGATGTCCTCGAAGAGGATGGTGGAAACGTAGCGCTCACCGAAGTCCGGCAGGACAACCACGATGGTCTTGCCCTCGAACTCTGGGCGCTCCGCCAGCTTCAGAGCTGCGGAAACGTTGGCGCCGGCGGAGATACCAACCAGCAGGCCTTCCTGGGTAGCCAGGTCGCGGGATGCCTTGATGGACTCCTCGGTGGTGGCCGTAAAGACTTCGTCGAGAAGCTCGCGGTCAAGTACCTCAGGAACGAAGTTAGCGCCGATGCCCTGAATCTTGTGCGGGCCAGCGTGGCCTTCAGACAGAACAGGGGAGTCGGACGGCTCTACCGCAGCCAGGTGTAGGTCTGGGTTCTTGGACTTCAGGAAGCGGCCTACACCGGTAACGGTGCCGCCGGTGCCTACGCCAGCAACGAAGGCGTCAACCTTGCCCTCTGCGTCTTCCCAAATCTCCGGGCCGGTGGTTTCCTCGTGAATCTTCGGGTTCGCCTCGTTAGCGAACTGTGCAGCCAGGATGGCGTTATCGGTCTCGGCGACAATTTCATTCGCCTTGTCCACGGCGCCCTGCATGCCCGCCGCACCCGGGGTCAGCACGATTTCTGCGCCGTAAGCACGCAGCAGCACCTTGCGCTCGTTGGACATGGTCTCCGGCATGGTCAGGATGACCTTGTAGCCCAAGGTGGCGCCAGCCAGGGCCAGGGCGATGCCGGTGTTGCCGGAGGTAGCCTCCACGATGGTGCCGCCTGGCTTGAGCTGGCCGGATTTCTCGGCCGCTGCGACGATGGCCTTGCCGATGCGGTCCTTCACGGAGTTGGCCGGGTTAAAGGACTCAACCTTGGCAAGCACGGTGGCGCCCTTGCCCTCGGTGAGACGGTTCAGGCGGACCAGCGGGGTGCCGCCGATGGTTTCCATAATGTTATTGTAGACAGCCATTCTGTGGACTCCTTTGGGAATCAGATTTGGGTTCAAATCGCGTACAACGCAAGCGTACACTACACAAGTAGACCAGTCAGTATATAAATGCTAGACCGGGCATTCGGGCATTCCATGTGGGATTGCAGCGCCGGATAAGCCGAGGGCGATTTCGAATTACCCCCACATGCTGTCTATACTTCCACTCAGTTGCCCGCTGATCCCCAAATTCCCGGGGGAGGACGGGTACACCTACTTGGTTACCCCCGACGAGGAAAGAGTCTCATGGAGTCGCATCGCCTCAAAGATGATGAAGAATCCGTACGCGCGGCCCTGTCGTCCCTGAAGACCGCTACAGGTATTCCGGTGACGATGTACGCCACGCTGCTGCCCGATAATCGCCTGCAGATCACACAGTGGGTGGGGCTACGCACCCCAGCGCTGCAGAATCTGATCATTGACTCCGGCGTCGGTGTAGGTGGGCGAGTGGTCAGCACTCGCCGTGCGGTAGGTGTATCCGACTACACGCGTGCCACCACCATCTCGCACGAGAACGACCGCGTAATCCAGGACGAGGGTCTGCACTCCATTGTGGCCGTGCCCGTTACTGTGCAGCGCGAAATTCGCGGCGTCCTCTACGTCGGTGTTCACTCCCCAGTTCGTTTGGGCGACAAGGTCATTGAAGAAGTGACGATGACCGCGCGCACCCTCGAGCAAGATTTGGCCGTTAATTCCGCCATGCGACGTGCCGATGGGTCCAAGGGCGGAGCCGCCCGCGGCCACGTCATGAACGGTGCCGAGTGGGAGCAGGTCCGTTCTACTCACTCCAAGCTGCGTATGCTGGCCAACCGCGTAGAAGACGAGGAACTGCGCAAGGAGCTAGAGACGTTGTGTGACCAGATGGTCTCGCCGGTGCGCGTGAAGCAATCCACCAAGCTCTCCGCCCGCGAACTCGACGTTCTCTCTTGTGTGGCCCTAGGCCATACCAACGTAGAAGCAGCTGAGGAAATGGGAATCGGCGCAGAAACCGTTAAGTCTTATTTGCGCTCGGTAATGCGCAAACTCGGTGCGCACACCCGCTACGAGGCGGTTAATGCCGCCCGTCGTATCGGCGCATTGCCTTAAGAACCGGTAGCGTAGGCAGTTGTGAAAGATCAGTTTATTGTTTCCGGCGGTGCCCGCCTAGAGGGCACCGTTAAAGTAGATGGCGCGAAAAATAGCGTCTTGAAGCTCATGGCCGCATCCTTGCTGGCGGAGGGCACTACGACGCTGACGAACTGCCCAGAAATTCTGGACGTCCCCCTCATGAAGAAGGTTCTCGAGGGGCTCGGCTGCGAGGTAGTCATCGAGGGCTCTGAAGTCCGGATTACGACCCCTGCACAGCCGCAATCCAACGCGGATTTTGACGCGGTCCGCCAATTCCGCGCATCCGTCTGCGTGCTCGGGCCTTTGACCTCCCGCTGTGGCCACGCGAAGGTAGCGTTGCCTGGTGGTGACGCGATTGGTTCCCGCCCGCTCGATATGCACCAAACCGGCCTAGAAAAGCTCGGCGCCACCACCCGTATTGAACACGGTGCCGTCGTGGCAGAGGCTACGCACCTGCGAGGTGCGAATATCCGCCTGGACTTCCCGTCCGTAGGCGCAACCGAAAATATTCTTACCGCTGCGGTCCTCGCCGAAGGCGAAACCGTTCTCCATAACGCAGCTCGCGAGCCGGAAATCGTCGACCTGTGCACCATGCTCAAGTCCATGGGCGCCGATATCGAGGGCGAGGGAAGCTCGGTGGTGACCATCCGCGGCGTCGATAAGCTGCAGCCCACCCAGCATGAGGTTATTGGTGACCGAATTGTGGCCGGCACGTGGGCGTACGCCGCCGCCATGACCCAGGGCGATATCACCGTGGGTGGAATTTCCCCGCGCCACCTGCATCTGCCGCTCGAAAAGCTGAAGTCCGCCGGCGCGGAACTAGAGACCTATGAGAATGGTTTTCGCGTGCGCATGGATCAGCGCCCGCAAGCTGTGGACTACCAGACCCTGCCATTTCCGGGATTTCCCACCGACCTGCAGCCGATGGCTATTGGCATCTCTGCCATTGCGGACGGAACGACCGTCATTACGGAGAATGTCTTTGAATCCCGCTTCCGCTTTGTGGATGAAATGCTGCGCTTGGGGGCCGACGCCCAGGTTGACGGTCACCATGTAGTAGTCCGCGGTAAAGAACGACTCTCTTCTACTCACGTGTGGAGTTCCGATATCCGTGCGGGTGCGGGCCTTGTACTTTCTGCACTGTGTGCGGATGAGACCACTACGGTCCACGATGTTTTCCACATCGACCGCGGATATCCCAACTTTGTAGAAAACCTGCAGCGCCTCGGCGCCACAATTGAAAGAACTCAAGAAGAAGAGCTCTTTTAACGACGTCCCTAGCACACCGTTTTCCGTTGTGTGCTGGGGATTTGTCATTGTTGGTGGGGTTGGACTACATTAATCCAAGTCGCCGCGAGGTAGCCGGTTGGTTACTTTTAAGCGAATTTTGTGCGGACTTGGTTCGA
>NZ_JASPII010000016.1:0-49019 GCF_030229635.1 Corynebacterium marquesiae | reverse complement strand
GATGAAGTCAGTGAGCATTTGGCGCATCAAATCTGGGGACGCTTGAGTCAGTAGCTCTTCGAGATACGCGGTCGGATCGATATGATGAGGGTCAGCGGCCATCGCAGGGTACTTCCTTTCGAGGATAGGTAAGAGTTGATTCGAAAGGTACCCGCGATGGTCGCCTTCATGCACACCGGCACAAGACTTACCGCGGGCTACAGATACACCACGTTAGGGGACGCAACCCCGCGCTTGTCTTCGATGTTGCAGATCATCAGCCACAGCGTCTTTAGTGCGGCTGTATCGTTCGGGAATTGGCCCCGGTTACGGGTAGCTTTACGCAGTTCGGCGTTGAGCGATTCGATCGAGTTGGTGGTGTAGAGCACCCGGCGTGCCGCCGGTGGGAACTGCAGAAACGGTACGAACCGCTCCCAGGCGTCGCGCCAGACTTTGACCGACTGGGGGTATTTCCGGCCAAGTTCACTGGCCTCGAAAGCATCCAGGCTGGCACGTGCGGTGTCCTCGTTAGCGGCTGTGTAGACCTCACGCAGCGCGCGGGAGACGCCTTTGCGGTCCTGGTAGGACACCCACCGGTTCGCAGCCCGAATCAGGTGCACAATACAGGTCTGCACCATGGAATTCGGCCAGGTTGCCTCAACTGCTTCAGGCAGGCCTTTGAGCCCGTCGCAACACACGATGAACACGTCTTGGACACCGCGGTTGGCCAGATCCGCACACACCGATGCCCAGAATGCGGCGCCTTCATTGTCCGCGATCCACAATCCCAGGATGTGTTTGATGCCGTCCATATCGACACCAACCGCCATATAGCAAGCCTTGTTGACCACGCGGTGGCCGTCACGGATCTTGACGCGTAGCGCGTCGAGGAAGATCACCGGGTAAAACTCGTCGAGCTGGCGGTTTTGCCAGATCATGACCTCGTCCAAGACCGCATCGGTAATGGTGCTGATCGTATCCGGACTCATATCCACCCCAAGGGTGGTTGCGAGATGGTGCTGAATATCGCGCACGGTCATCCCACCGGCATACAGCGAGATAATCATGTCGTCGAGCTCTGTGAGCCTGCGTGCACCCTTGGGCACCATGCGGGGAGTAAACGTGCCGGCACGATCCCTGGGCACGGTCACCTCAACTGCGCCGTAGCCAGAATTGACGGTCTTGGTGTACGACCCGTTACGGTGATTATTCTCCTGTGTGGTTTCGACCTGGGATTTCGCTTTGCGGTCGCAATGGCCGTAGCCCAAGTGTGCATCCATCTCCGCCTTAAGGCCAGCGTTGATCGATGCTTGCAGCAGGCCTTTGACCAGCTCGCTTGCATCATCAGCGGAGCTCGACAGCTCGCTGATCAAGCTGGCGATTTCAGGGTTTTCCATCAGCTTCTCGCTGATCTCATTGACCCTCGCCGGGTCATGGCTTTTCTTCGGTGACACCGTAGTCATTATCGGTGAAACTCCTTCTAGATCAGAGCCTCACACACAAACTTCCTGACACCCTCGAGAGGTACAGGAGGCTAAAGAAAGCATCACCGTTGCGGCAGTGACGATATAGGAGAGAGTCTTCATAAACTATGGATAGTAGACAATTAGAAAATATCTGGAGCGTTAAGCAATACTTTTCATGTGTTGGGCGAGAACTAGCTGAGCCAAGCTTTCCACTATCGAGCGCAGGATTCATCAACTACGTTTAAAGCCATGACTTCCACCGCCTCTGAGCCGCCAAAGCTCCAGCCCAGCTCCTATATCCCGTTGATGTTCGCACTGCTTACGGCGGTGTTCGCTTTCCAGCTCAATGCGTCGATGCTCTCGCCTGCCTTGGCGACGATGGAAGACGAGCTAGGCGCTACCACCGCACAGATCGGCCTGACGCAAACGGCATTCTTTACGGCCGCGGCACTATTCTCACTATTCCTGCCGCGCTGGGGTGACCTCATGGGTCGCAGGAAGGTCCTCGTTGGCATGATGGCGGTAGCTGCGCTGGGCTGCGTGGCTTCTGCCGTCGCACCGAACGTCGCCGTGCTGCTTATCGGCCGCATCATCCAGGGCGTGGCAGGACCTACGGTTCCGCTGTGCCTGATTATGCTGCGCCAGCAAGTGCTCAATGAACAGCAGTATGCCTTGCTGCTGGGAATTGTCACTTCCGTCAATGGTGGCATCGCTGGCGTGGACGCCCTAGCTGGCGGCTGGCTGGCGGGCAACTTTGGCTACCGCTCGGTCTTTTGGACCATGGCAGTACTATGCACCATCGCAGTAGTAGCGGTGCAGGTATTTACCAAGGAATCCACGGCCACCGAAACCCCACGCATGGATTGGGCGGGCGTTGTGCCCCTTGCCGTGGCGCTGGGCTGCGTTCTCACCGCATTCAACGAGGCCGGCAAGCTTGCCGAGGCCAATTGGTTCCTCGTCATCATCCTCATCCTCATCGGCGCCGCCGGTTTCTGGGCTTTCTGGAATGTGGAGAAGAAGGTCGCAGATCCGCTCGTTCCGGTGGCTTACCTGAAGCAGCGCCGCACGTGGGCACTGCTTTCTACCACGCTGCTCACCATGACCGGCGTCTTTGCAGTAATGAACGGTCTCATTCCAAACCTCGGCCAGGACCCAGACGCCGGTGCCGGCATTTCCGCCAGCACCATTTCCTGGGTCACCCTTACTCCGTACGCCCTCGCCGGCCTAGTCTTCGGCCCCATTGCCGGCTGGATGGCCTCCAAGCTGGGATATAAGTACGTCCTGCAAACCGGCCTCATTGGCACCGTCGTCGGCCTGATTATCTCCATTTTCGTCGTGGGCTTTCCGAACGCGTGGAGCCTGCTCTTCGTCTCAATTTTCTTGGGCGTGACCTACGCGGGCATTGCCAATATCATGCTTAACGGACTGGGTATTGTGCTTTCGCCGGCCGATAACCAGGGCTATCTTCCCGGCATGAACGCCGGCGCCTTCAACCTAGGCGCGGGCCTGTCCTTCGCGGTGCTCTTTGCGGTTTCCGGTTCCTTCGAACACGGCTACCGCGCGGGAATGATTGCCGGCGTCATCATCTTGTTTGCGGCCCTGGGCTTGTCCTTCCTCATTCCGCGACCGGAGTCTATTGATGACACCGTGGCGGCTGTCAACGCCCGAAAGTAGGCTCGTGACATGACGCGAAAAATCATTCTGGACTGCGATCCCGGCCACGATGATGCGGTGGCCCTGCTCCTAGCCATGGGGAACCCCACCATCGAGCTGCTGGGCATTACCACCGTGGGCGGCAACCAGACCTTGGATAAGGTCTCCCGCAATGCCCTGGTGGTCAAGGAAATCGCTGGTCATCCTGAGGTTCCGGTTTATGCCGGCTGCGATCGTCCGCTCGTGCGCCCTGTTGAGGTTGCCGAAGCTATCCACGGTTCCACCGGCATGGACGTGGAAGGCGTCCAACTTCCGGAGCCAAGCACCGCGCTTGCCGACGCCCACGCCATCGACTTCATCATCGACACCATCATGTCCCACGAGCCCGGCACCATCACTCTGGTGCCCACCGGCCCGCTTACCAATATTGCGATGGCAGCGCGCAAGGAGCCGCGCATCGTCGAGCGCGTCAAGGAAGTCGTCCTCATGGGCGGCGGCTACCACGAGGGCAATTGGTCCCCAGTCGCCGAATTCAATATCAAGATCGATCCCGAGGCCGCGCACATCGTCTTCGAAGAGCCTTGGCCCGTCACCATGGTGGGCCTGGATCTCACCCACCAGGCGCTTGCCACCCCGGAGGTCGAAGCCGAGATCAAGGCGCTAAATACTCCTGTCTCGGAGTTCGTCGTGGGCCTCTTCGGTTTCTTCCGCAAGGCCTACCAGGCCAACCAAGGCTTTGATAACCCACCGGTCCACGACCCGTGCACCATCGCTTACCTCATCGATCCGGACATCGTCCAGGCCCGCAAGGCACCGGTCCACGTCGAGCTTGCTGGTGCCCTTACCACCGGCATGACCGTCACCGATCTGCGCGAGCCTGCCGACGCCTCCTGCCACACCCAAGTCGCCACCACCCTCGACCACGCCGGTTTCTGGCGCCTAGTTATCGACGCCCTCAAAAACCTCGGCTAGGTCACCTTCGGCCCCGCGAGCCATCCAACTTTCAGCCACGTTATAGCCCTTGAACCATCAGTTTGAGGCAATAACGTGGCTGTTTTACATCTTGAGAAAAATATTGGCCTCGGCACTAGATGCGGTTGTTTAACCTGAGTTCGAGGGCTCTGCCTAAACTTGAAAGGAACACAATCAACGCAAGGAGCCACCATGGACCAGAACACTTTCCGCCACATCGTAGTGATGGGAGTATCCGGCTCGGGCAAGACAACGGTGGGGGAGGCGCTGTCGCCGTTGGTAGGTCTGGAGTATCGCGATGGCGATGATATGCATCCGCAGGCAAATATCGACAAGATGGCTGCAGGTACACCGCTCAATGATGCGGACCGGGAACCGTGGTTGAAGCAGATTGGTCAGTGGCTGGCGGATAGGCCAGAAGGTGCGATGGTGGGCTGCAGTGCGCTGAAGCGCAAGTACCGGGATTTGATTCGCGAGTACTGCCCAGCCGTGGTGTTCGTTCACGTACACGACGACTTTGATGTGCTGCATGAGCGGATGCAGCACCGGCCGGGGCACTTTATGCCGGCGTCGCTCTTGCAGTCGCAGTTCGATACCTTGGAACCGCTGGAAGAAGACGAAACTGGCCGCGTCTTTGATGTGACGCGGCCAGTCGAGGAGATTGCCCAAAAGGCTGCTGCTTGGATTAAGACTGGGGCCTAAAAGAGCGCTGCTACTGCGTAGAGCACCAAGACTAGGGCAAAGCCGATGACGGAAATCAGAATTTGGTTGACCGTCCAGGTCTTCAGTGTGGTGACCGTATCCATGCCCATCAGGCGGCCGACGAGCCAGAAGCCGGAGTCGTTGACGTGAGAGCCGAAGACGGAACCGGCGGCGGTAGCCACGACGATTAGGGCGAGTTGGAGCTCGTTGAAGCCGCCGGCTTCCACGGCCGGAACCATGAGGGCAGCGGCCGTTGTTAGTGCTACGGTGGCGGATCCTTGGGCTAAGCGCAGCGCCACGGCGATGAGGTAGCAGGCCAGGATAACGGGGATGCCGAGACCGGAGAGGGAATCGGCCAGGGCGTCGCCAATGCCAGAAGTGCGCAGTACTCCGCCGAACATGCCGCCGGCACCGGTGATGAGCACAACGGAACAGATGGGTCCGAGCGAGGAATCGACGAGCTTTTCCAGCGCAGTCTTTTCTACGCCGCGGCGCAGGCCTAGGACCACGAGTGCAATGAGCACGGTGATGAGCAGCGCGATCGGGGTCTGGCCCAGCATGACAAAGAACCGCACCCACGCGGAGTCGGCATCTATGGTGCCATAGGACGCCAGGGCATTGAGGCCGGTGTTGAAGAAGATGAGCACCATGGGGATCAGTAGGAGAGAAATCACCGTTGGGGCAGAGGCCGGCTTGAGGGGTTGCTCTTCTTCCGAAAGCACCGGGCCGGCGATGGCATCAGTAACCTTCAGCGGGAATTTCTTGCCGGAAAGCAGGCCGAAGCGGTAGCCGGAGATATACCAGGTAGGCAGTGCAAGCAGCAGGCCGACGAGGAGGACGAGGCCGAGGTCGGCGCCGTAGAACTCGCTTGCCGCCACAGGGCCTGGGTGCGGCGGCAGGTAGACGTGCATAACAGAAAATGCACCAGCGGCCGGCAGTCCAAAGGCAAGGACGGGGCCGTCTAGGCGGCGCGCTACGGCGAAGATAACCGGAAGCATCACAATCAGGCCGGCGTCGAAGAAGATAGGAAAGCCCATGATCAGCGAAGCCAGGCCGAGGGCAAGGGGAGCCTTGGCCTCGCCGAAGCGGTGAACCATGGCGTCGGCAAGCGATTTGGCGCCACCGGAGGCCTCCACCAGCCGGCCAATCATGGCGCCTAAGCCTACGAGCAGTGCCACCGACCCTAGTGTGGAGCTAAAGCTTTCGGTCATGGTGGGCACAATGCCCTCCAGCGGAATGCCTGCAGCCAGCGCCGTGAGCGCCGAGACCACCAGCAGGGTGAGAAAAGCGTGGAGCTTGAAATAGATGACCAGCACCAAAATCACGGCGATGGCGGCCACCGCAATGCCCAGCAGCGGGCCGGTAGATAGTGTAGGTTCCCACGTTTCCATAGAGAGTTCCTTTTCCTTTGCAAACCTTTGAATAATGGAAACGTTAGCAGTGGTCCTGTGTGCTGCCTAAAGCAATCGGCTAAATGCGACCTACCCAACACGGAGCCGGGTGAAGACAGAAAAATCCCCTAGGCGCCGTACTGGGCCTAGGGGAAAGCAGGCGTCAGGCGATTTAGTCGAACTGACCCTGGATGACAGCCGCCGCATCCAGCGGGGTCACGTGGTAGGAGATAGGATTCTGGTTGGCGCCGGCCATGAGCGCGCCGGCGCAGGAGTGGCCCGCGCCCATCATGTGGCCCAGCTCGTGGGCGATGGTGCCCTGGACTGCCTCTGGGTACTGGGCATTAGGAATCTTGATAAAGACCATCTTGTGATCTGGGTAGGCAGCGCCCTGGACGTAGCCATTTGGGTCGGGCTTGAAGATGATGGCGATGGTGTCATCATCAGCCTCAGAAGGCTTAACTTCCTTCAGGGAAGCCTTGCCCTTGAGGGCCTTGTTCCACTCGGCAACCGCGGCATCCAGCTGCTTGCGGTACGGGAAGTTTTCGACCACCTTGTACTCCAAAACGCCATCTTTGAAGTACGGCTTTACGGAGTCTTCATCGTGGAGGATGGAAGGATCCGGAACCGGCTTGCCATCGTTGGCCAGCTTGGTGATGGTCTTGCAGGTGCCTGGATCAATGAGGGAGCGAACTGGGTCGCTCTTGGCGCTGGCGGCCGGTGCGGCGACGGTACCGAGGATTGCGGTTGCAGCCAGAGTGACGGCAGAAAGCTTCTTGAAAGAATACATAGGCAGTGAGTTACCTTTCGGTTGATTTTAAGGTTCGCTGAGTGCGATATGCCCAGCAATAACCGTGGTAAATGGCATTGTGCGGGTTACTTATGCGTGCGAGCATATATCAGTTTCTTATTGTCTGCAAAGGGAAAAATAAGAATCTAAGGTGTCAACTGCCTATTTTCTACTTCTAGTTCAGGCGTTCGCCAGTAGTGGTGCTAAATAGATGCACTCGGTCCGGGTCGGGGGAAACGTAGAAAGTATCGCCCACCGCATAGCGGCCGCGGGCATCGACCAAAATGCCGGTCTGGCCACCCATCCGGGTCGAGGACTTGAGCACGCCGTCGGCGGAGCTGTTGCCGGCGGCGTCGTCAAGCTCGCCATAGACATAGGTCTGGTTGCCCAGCTCCTCGACGTGCGCGACGGTGAACTTTGCCCCGCCATCGCCGGTATCGCTTAGCTGCCAGTCTTCCGGGCGGATGCCCACCGTGACGGTCTCCACGCCCTCAAAGTTGTAGTTGGCCAGATTAATGCGGGTAGAGCCGATGGTGAGCTCAGAGGAGTTATGGGTGAGGTCGTAGATATTCATCGCCGGGGAGCCAATGAAACCGGCGACAAAAACGTTCTGCGGGCGGTCATAAATGGTGCGGGTGGTATCCACCTGCTGTAGGACGCCGGCGTTGAGAACGGCGACGCGGTCACCCATGGTCATTGCCTCAGTCTGGTCGTGGGTGACATAGACGGTGGTGGTACCAAGGCGGCGCTGCAGGTTGGAGATCTGCGCGCGGGTGGAAACGCGCAACTTGGCATCCAGGTTGGATAGCGGCTCGTCCATACAGAATACGGCTGGTTCGCGGACGATGGCGCGGCCCATGGCCACGCGCTGGCGCTGGCCACCGGAAAGGTTAGCCGGCTTGCGGTCAAGAAGGTCTTCCATCTGCAGGATCTTCGCGGCCTCGTGCACGCGGGATTTAATCTCGTTCTTCGGGACCTTGCGGTTTTCCAGCGCGAAGGACATATTCTGCGCCACGGACATATTGGGGTAGAGGGCATAGTTCTGAAAGACCATGGCCACGTCGCGGTCCGATGGGCTGACCCCGGTGACGTCCTTACCACCGATGCGGATGGAGCCGCGGTCGGTGGGCTCGAGACCTGCCAGCATGCGCAGGCTGGTGGACTTGCCGCAGCCGGATGGGCCAACGAGGACCAAGAATTCGCCATCGGCAATATCCAGGTTGAGGCGGTCAACGGCGGGGCGTTCCGCGTCCTTAGAGTAGATGCGGCTTGCGCCATCGAAGGTGACAGTAGCCATGGTTACCTTTCAGAATCTAGTGGGGAAGGGGCGGCTGCGAGAGCCTACTTATTGATGACGGTCTTGACTTGGTTGTCATAGATAGACTGCAGGGTCTTTTGTAGATCGGTCAGCACCTTGGTGACGTCATCGCGGTTGGTGACGATCTTTTCAAAGGCGCCGCCGATTTCCTGGTCCGCGCCGGGCAGGAAGACGCGGGCATTGTCCTGCGGTCGGGTCTCTGGCAGCTGCTTGATAGCGGTTTCGAAGTTCGGGTTGTCCTTCATGAACTTCTTTTGGTCCTCGTTGTCCACCGCGGTGGAGCGCACCGGCATGTAGCCCACGTTCTGGGACCAGTAGCAGGTGTTTTCCTCATTGGTGATGAAGTCAATGAGCTTGATAGCAGCCAGCTGGCGGTTCTTGCTGATGCCAGCCGGGATAGCCAGGCCGGCACCACCGGTGGGGCAGGCGCCTTCGCCAGTCGGGTTAGGCAAGAAGGCGGTGCCGAGCTCGAACTTGGCGGTATCGGTCAGACCCGCCAGGTCACCGGTGGACAGGACGGTGGCGGCGGCGCGGCCGGTGCCGAACTCCATAGCCATGTCATTGCCCACGTAGGAGTAACCGTTTTTCTCATCGGTGATGTCCTTGAGCCATTCGACGGCCTTGATGGTCTTGTCATCGGTGAACTTCAGATCCCACTCATCGGAGTAAGCGCCGCCCTTGGACCACAGCGGGCCCTGGAAGATCCAGCCCAGGTAGTCCACGGCATCGCCCCAGCCAAAAGGCTTCATCTTGGAATCAGCCTCAGCCAGCTTCTTGGACCACTCATCCATCTCATCCCAGGACTTCGGGCCGCGGTCTGGCAGACCGGCCTTCTTCCACGCGTCCTTGTTGTAGTAGAACAACGGCGTGGAACGAGCGAAAGGAAGCGCAAAGTGGCCGCCGTCGTAGTTGTAGTCCTCATAAAGGGGCTGTACGTAGGTAGACAGGTCGATGCCCGCTTCCTTAGCAAGGTCATCCACGTTGGCGATTTGGTCATTGATGGCAAAGTTGTACCACCAGACGTCAGACAGCACCACGATGTCCGGCAGGTCCTGGCCGGTCAGCGCGGCGTTGAACTTCTGTGCTGCTTCTTCGTAGTTCTTGCCGGCATCAACGAGGTTGACCTTGATGTCCGGGTTCTCCTTTTCAAAGCGGGAGATGATCTCCTTCTCAATGTCCTTGGAAGTGCCCGGGTGGTTGGACCACCAGGTCAGCTCGGTGACTTCACCGTCGCCGCCCTTGTCGTTGCCACCCTGCGGATTGGTGGACGAGGTGCCGGCACAAGCTGCGAGTGCGGTAGCAGAAGCGGCTGTGGAGGCTAGGGCGAGGAATTTGCGACGTAGCATGTAGTTCTCCTTAAAAAAGGGTGGTTAAGGGGTGGAAAGTAAAGCAAGTGGAAACGGCGAGCGTGGGTGGGGAAGAAGCCTTCTAACCCTTCACGGCGCCAGTGGTGAGGCCTTGAATCATGTACTTTTGCAAGGCCAGGAAGATGATGACCATTGGGATGATGGTGAGAATGGTGGCGGCCATTACCGGGCCCCAGTTGGTCACGCCATCGTTGTTTTGCAGCATGGTCAAACCCACCTGCAGCGGGGCAACGTCCTCTGTATCCGCCATGAGGAAGGGCCACAGGTAGGTATTCCATTCATTGACCATGGTGATGACGGAAAATGCGGTCAGCGTGGGCCATGAGACCGGTAGTAACACCTTGGTGAGCAGGCGGATAGGGCCGGCGCCGTCCATGCGGGCGGCTTCCACCAGCTCATAGGGCAGGGACAAAAAGTGGTTGCGCATCAAGAAGGTACCGAAAGCCACGCCGGCCAGCGGCACGATGATGCCCACGAAGGTATTGCGCCAGCCCAAGGAATTGACCAGGGCGTAGTTGGAAATGACGGTGATTTCGCTGGGCACCATGAGCGAGGAAATGACCAGCAGGAATACCAGGTGGCGGCCCGGGAAGCGCAGGATGGCCAGCGCATAGGCGGAGATAACTCCCAACACGATCTTGATGATGGATAGCACTGCGGTAATAAGCACCGAGTTGCGCAGGTAGGTCCAGAAAGGCACGCGGGTGGTGGCGTCGGAGTAATTCTCAGTCTCCCATACCGGCGGAAGCCAATTGACCGGGTCGGTATAAATATCGCCCTTGGCCTTAAACGAGGTCATGAGGATCCAAAACAGCGGCAGGCCAATGAGCAGCAAGACCGCCAGGATGCCCAGGTAGCCGCCGATGAGTTTGGCGCGGCGGGCGGTGGGGGATTCATCCGTGACCATGTGAAGGGTAGAAGTAGCCATGTTGGGGTTAACCTCGCTTATCCATGATGCGGACCTGGATCAGGGTGATGATGAGCAGGATGAGGAACAAGATGGTGGCGGCAGTCGCACCGTAGCCGGCGCGGAAGTTGACGAAGGTCTCGTTGTAGATCTGGAAGACCAGCGTCTGCGTGCCATTGCCCTGCGGGCCGCCACGGGTCATGACGTTGATGATGTCGAAGACCTGCACGGAGTTGAGCAGCACCGTAATGGATAGGAAGAAGGTGGTATTGCGCAGCTGCGGCATGGTCACGCGCCAGAACTTGCGCCAGCGTCCGGTGCCGTCGATAGCGGCAGCTTCATCTAATTCCTTATCCAGGCCCTGTAGTGCTGCCAAATAGATGACAAAGGTATAGCCTAGGTTCTTCCACACAAAGGTAAAGGTCACCATGAACATGGCCCAGCCCGGTACTGCGTAGAAGTTGGGGGAGTCCACACTGAACCAGCCCAGTATTTCCTGGATGAGGCCAAAGTTGGGGTCGAAGACGAATTGGAAGGCAATGCCAATGGCCGCGCCGGAGATGGCATAGGGGGCAAAGACCACCGAGCGCGCAAAGTTGCGGCCCTTGATGTTTTGGTTCAGCAGCAAGGCCAGCGCTAGGCCGATGACCATGGAGCCAATCACTGCGAAGAAGGTAAAGACCAGGGTGTTGAGCACGATGGTCTTCGTGTCATCGCGGCTAAACCACTCCACATAGTTATCCAAGCCCACGAAGGTGGAGGTGGGGCTGGAGATATTCCAATTGAAAAAGGAGAGGCGGATATTGTCCAGCAGCGGCCGGTAGGTAAAGACAGCCAGCAAGATAAGGTTCGGCGCTAAGAGCGCCGCGGCCAGTAACCATTCCTTGTGGCGGTTGCGCTTGGCCTTGCGGACAAGCGCCGCGGAATCACCGGAGTTTTCCGCGCGTGCGGGAGATGCGGTTGTAGTGCCGGCGACACCGGCACCGAGAGAGTCTTCCTGAAAAGTCACTCGGTCAATCTAGAGCGGGCAGGTGACACCCAGCTACACAGAAAACAAACATCTGATGAATAATAAGAAGCCGATGAGTTAAAGGTGGACACGTCATCAAAGGTTCTATAAAGTCGCAGCGCAACCCCCCTATGGCGCTGGTCGCTCCGCTGCCCAACTATGTCTGCCGTTACAAAGATGCCCCGCTTGCCGGCGCCACCTTCCTCCCACCCCACTACACTGGCCCCTACAATCGACCGCGACCCCACCAGGAGGAAGCAATGTCTGTTCGTACCGTTTGCAGCAACTATGACTCCGTCAAGGCCTGGCAGGAGCCGCTCTATAAGGATCTCCACCGGCACCCGGAGTTATCCATGCAGGAAGAGCGCACGCTGGGCATCATCAAAGACGAGCTTTCTGAGCTTGGCTTTCACCAAATTGAAGTAGGCGGCGGCGTGGTCGGTGTCTTAGAAAACGGTGCTGGGTCTACCGTCATGCTGCGCGCGGACTTCGACGGCCTGCCGGTTAAGGAGGATACCGGCCTAGATTACGCCTCCACCGATACCGCCGTTGACCAGGAAGGAAACGCGGTCCCCGTCATGCACGCCTGCGGCCATGACTCCCACGTGGCCAGCCTGCTGGGCATGGGCGCGCTCATGGCGCAGGCCACCGACCAGTGGTCTGGCACCCTACAGCTCATTTTCCAACCGGGCGAGGAGATTGCCGCCGGTGCCCAGTCCATGGTGGATGACGGACTTGTGGACAAGGTCGCCACGCCGGACGTGGTACTGGGGCAACACGTCTTTGCCAGCAACTTTCCCGCCGGTACGGTGGCGCTGGCCTCCGGCCCATTCATGTCCACCGCGGTCAGCATGGACGTCAAGGTTTATGGCCAAGGTTCGCACGGCTCCATGCCGCACCTCAGCGTCGATCCCGTTGTACTGGCCAGCTCCATTGTCATGCGTTTACAGACGGTCATCTCCCGCGAACTCAACCCCTCCGAATTCGGCGTGCTGACCGTGGGTGCCATCAATGCTGGCTCGAAAGCAAATATCATCCCCTTCGAGGCCAACCTAAAGATCAATGTGCGCGCCTATAGCGAGCAGGTGCGCGATAAAATCACCGGCGCCATCGAGCGCATCGTCAATGCCGAGTGCGAGGCCGCCGGCAGCCCGCAGCCCGCCGAGTTCAGCTACCACGATTCCTACCCGCTTACCAGCAACGATAAGGACACCACGGAGCGCCTTCAGGAAGCCTTTACTGCCTACTTTGGCCCCGACCGCGTCCTTGATGCCGAGCCCCTCACCGCCTCGGAGGATTTTTCCACCATTGCCCGCGCCTTCGGCGTTCCCTACTGTTTCTGGGTATTTTCAGGCCGAGAAGAAGAAAAGGATGTCCCTAACCACAGCCCGCACTTCGCCCCGCTGCTCCAGCCCACTCTGCGCACCGGCACCGAAGCCCTTATCGCCGCTGCGATGAGCTACCTAGGAAACAACTAACCGACACGCAACATTCGGCCGCACAGCTCCAATGGGGTGTGTGGCCATTCCTCCTGGCATGCGCGCTGTATGCGGCGGCGGGGTGGGGGGAGTAGTCCGCAGGATCCATAACCGCGAATCTGGGCCCTGCATCGCTTTCCGACGCCCACTTCTTCCTTCACACCCCAACCTGCAGACCCCTAAAACAGCTCCAGCGCCCGGGCCTCGCTTGGGGCCACAGGGCGCTGGAACTGGTTCTCTCTATCTCTCTTGCGTTCTCTCGAACACTAAAAACAAGATAACGCGCTAGGCTGCCATAGGTCTGAAATTTGTCTGTGAATATAGTGGCAATCATTTGGTGGAAGGTAAAAATGACTCAATCAGCTTACGGGTATAAAGGTGGAGGCCTTTGGATTGCTGAACATGATTCACAAGAGGCTTCTTTTGCGTAAGGTTCTAGGAATGCTACAAGTGCACTATCGGGTTGGGGTCGACAAGTCTTTAATTGTGCGCCGAGAGCAATGTCAGAGGAGGAGATATGGCACAACAATTTGATCCAGAGATGCATCGGCAAATGGGTGTCGAGGCGGACGTTGTATTGCGGGTGGGAATGCTCCTAATGGGTGCCGGCACCTCTGGTTATCGCGTACTTAGAGGGATGAAACGGAGTGCGCGAGCTTTGGGGTTTGACCATCTAGATGCCACAGTGGGTCTGACGCAGATTACCTGTACGTTTCACCGCGGCGAATACTTCCGGACGGTCATTGCTCGGCAGCATTCGCCTGCAGTTGATGCCTCTCGGATTGAAGCCTTGGAAGATTTAACCCACAACCGCCTCTACGCAGGGATCACTGCACAGGAGTTAGCGGCGATGCTGGATACTATTGAGCATAATGTCAAAAAGCGCTGGGGCGGTCTAATCCTTTCTTTCGCTGCCGCGATCGCATGTGCGGCGTTTGCGTATCTTAATTTTTTCCCGCTGGAAGCAGTGGGGTTGGTTGCTTTGGCGGCGTTTGCAGGCCAGTTTGTTCGTTATACAGTTCTCCACCGTCACGTTCATCAAATTGGAGGAGTGATTGCTGGTGGAGCGACGGCAAGCATTGTTTTCTTTTTGTTGACGGAGATTTTCGGAGCTTTAGGTTCGGTGGAGCCTAGTGAATTGTCCTCGGGCTTTGTAGCAGCTGTTTTATTCTTGATTCCTGGGTTTCCACTTTTCTCTGCTTTGATCGACATAGCCCGCTTTGATCTTGATGCGGGTATTGTCAGGTTGGGGTATGCTTTCACCGTTATATTTACGGCCGCTTTCACGGTCTCAATGGTTAGCTGGCTGACTAAACTTAGCCCTGACCCACCTGCACCTGCACAGGATATGCAATGGTTTCTGTTGGCGCCGCTGGCAAGTTTTCTAGGCATTGCTGGGTTTGCTTTTCTTTTTAACTCTTCCCGCCGCATGGTCTTAGTAGCGGCGTGTGTTGGAACCGTGGCAAATGAGCTTCGTTTGATTCTAATTCACGCGGGAACAACCATTTTCTTTGCAGCCTTCGTGGGTGGATTGCTTATCGGGTTGCTGGGGGCAGTAGCTTCTAAAAGGGCGCGTCTTCCTCGTATTACAACCACCGTTCCGGCCGCGGTGATTATGATCCCAGGGGTGACAATGTTCCGGGCAGTGTTTTATTTGAACGATGGTCAGATGGATCAAGCGTTGGCCAATGTAGCAACTGGAATGATGGTAGTTGGATCTATTGGTGCCGGTTTGGTCTTTTCTCGCCTGCTTACTGATAAGGATTGGGCGCTGGGCCGTCTCATTGATTTTGATAAAAAGCTTCCGCAAAGGCCTTCTTCCGCGTGATGCTTAGACTCTTGTTAGAAAGGCCTGTTGTCCTGTGGAAACTGAAACTACCAAGGGTCCTCTCTGCCTCTCTCATATGCGCTCTCTCAAACGCCCGAAATCAGTATGGGGCACTGGGCCGTAGCGCCCATGGGGTCTAGCTGTTGAGTTGCTGTTAGTAGTTGGGAATGGGGTGGGGAGGGCGTCGGAAAGCGCGGCAGAGGTAGAGCTGTGCAACATTGGAACATGAAAGTGACGTAGGGCATAGTTTGTTTCTGTAGGGTGGAAGATATGCGCGCACTCAGGCTGCGCCGTTTCACATGCTTGTAGAGCTACAGAATTGAGGTGAGGAGCATGTCTCCTCTCACAGCACAACCCCCAGCCAAGAACGCCGTGCCGGCACAGGTGGAAGATACAGAAGTTACGAAACGCCAACATCGCTCGGCCATTAAGGCGGCGTTCATCGGCACCTTCATCGAGTGGTTCGACTACGCGGCCTATATCTATATGTCCGCGATTATCTCCCGCGTGTTCTTTCCGGAGATGGAAGGCCGCCGCGCGCTGATTATGACGTTTGCGCTCTTCGCGCTGTCATTCCTGGTGCGGCCGTTGGGAGGCATTGTATGGGGTCACTTTGGCGATAAATACGGGCGCATCCACACGCTGACGGTGTCTATTGTGATGATGTCGGTGGCTACCGCGTGCATCGGATTCCTGCCGGGGTATGCCACCATTGGCTTTGCCGCCTCCATCTTGCTATTGCTGTGTCGCATGGTGCAGGGATTTTCCGCAGCCGGAGAGTATGCAGGCGCGGCCACGCACCTAGCTGAGATTGCCCCGGCCGGTAAGCGTGGCATCTATTCGGCGGTAGTGCCGTCCGCGACGGCCTCGGGTTTGCTCTTGGGCTCGCTCATTGCGGCACTGCTGACTGGAGTCCTCGATGATGCCGCCCTGGATTCCTGGGGGTGGCGCGTACCATTCCTCATTGCGCTGCCTTTGGGTCTGTATGGCCTGTGGATTCGCCGCAACACGGAAGAGTCCTCCCACTTTGAGGATCAAGATGAGCCGGAGGAATCCCCGCTGCGTGAGGTCCTCAAGTATCCCAAGGCCCTGGCCATTGCCTTTGCGGGCGCGGTTCTCAACGCCATTGGCTTCTACGTCATTTTGACCTACCTGCCCACATACCTGTCGGAGGAGTTGGGCATGGCCGCGACGCCGGCGTTTATCGCGTCCTCGGTGGCGTCCGCATTCTATGTCGGCTTTGCCCTGCTGACTGGCATGCTTTCGGACCGCTTGGGCCGCCGCACAACGATGCTGTGCGCGGCCGCGTTCATGGGTGCGTCCATCATTCCGGCCTTTATGCTTCTCGATGGCGCCGGGCTCCTGCTTGTCATTATCATCCAGGTCTGCTTGGGCGGCGTGCTGGCGCTTAACGACGGCGTCCTGCCCTCCTTCCTTTCCGAACAATTCCCCACGCACGTGCGCTTGTCCGGCTTCGCGCTGACGTTTAATACGGCCAATGCTGTCTTTGGCGGTACCGCTCCCATGATTGCCACCTGGCTTATTGATGTCACAGGCCTGCAGCTTGCTCCCGCCTTCTATTTGGTGGCTGCGGCGCTGGTGACCGGAACTGCGGTGCTATTCGCTTCGAAACACAATAAGCTGCACCAGTAGCGCTTCGGCACAAAGTAAAACGCCTGCGGCCCTCGGAACCAAAAGGAACCGAGGGCCGCAGGCGTCTCTCTCTACAAGGTGTTTCCATGTATCGGCTTAAGCCGCCCTCTGGAAACTGAGGGGTTCTCTCTATCTCTCTCGTATGCGCTCTCTCAAACGCATGATTTAAGTATGGGGCATAGGGCTGCTACCACAATGGATTGTGCCTGATAAGTCCCTGCTAGTTGCTGAAAGTTTACTGCTAGCCCATCTGCGGCTTAGTAGTCATAACTTTCGGCAGTGTTTGCATCTGCGCCAATGCGTTGCAGGTGTGTACGGCGCTTTAAGCGGATAGCCGGGCGGGCTGCCATGCCGAGGCTGCCCAGAAGGTAGAAGACGGTAGCGACCATCGACAAGCCGGCAAGTGTCAGCACCGAGCCGAGGATAAAAACCACGGAGATGGCGATGTCATTGGCGATAGAGAAAGTCTCGTATTTGTTTTTGATTCTGATTTCGTTGTTCTGCCCGAGCTTAATTGTGAAGTCGGGATCCTTTTCCTGTTCTGACATGATGCCTCCCACCTTGCCAGACAGGAAAAGTCCTTGTCGAGCCACGTTTTTGTGGGATTATTGGAACATTCCCCAGATGGTGGCGAAGAGCACGATTAAGCCCATAACTGCCACAAAGTAGTTGGTCTTTTTACCGCGGAAGCGGGCTAGTGCCTCCACGCGGTAGATGACCCAAATAGGCAGCAGGTAGGTCATGAATGCGAAGAAGACGCCGCCTACGACAGAAATCATGTCCAGGATCGAGGGGTTGAAAATTCCTACTAGAGACGTGGTGATGAAGATGAAGAGGTAGGTCCACAGGTCAAGCGTGCGCGCAGACATCTTCTTTGTGGCTTTCGGGGCGGCCAGGTTGAAGAGGTACTGGGTACCCTCGATGGTGCCAAGGGCGTGGCCGAAATAGGACGAAGCCACTGCGCAAATAACCACGATGGGCGCCATGTAGGCCATAAATGGGGTGCCGGTTTCGTTGGCGAAGTAGGAAAGTACCGGCAGGTTCTTGTCATTTGCCTCTTGCATGCCGTCTGCACCCATGGCTAGGGCGCAGGACCAGACAAAGAACATGGTGAAGATGGTCAGCAGGATGGCTGAATTGCGGATAACCTTATCGGACTGTGCGTGGTGGTCCGCGCCGTATTCCTTTTCCATACCCAGCGAGAACTGGGAGATCGCAGCAACGAAGGAAAAGGAGAAAACCAATACGGGAAGGATAAGGATGATGGCCTTGATCACGCCGCCAGCGGTGTGATCGCCGGCCTCCATGAAGGAACCGAGGTCCCATTGCGGAATGAGGTAGAGCGATACCACTGCGAGCGCCACGATGAGCGGGTAGACCACGAACTGGGCAATCTTCAGCATGATGGCATTGCCAAAGGCCAGCGCGAGTGTCATGAGGCCCACGCACAGCGGCGCCAGGATGTAGCGGGAGATTTCCGGGCCACCCAGCTGGTTGACGATGAAGCTATCGACCGTATTCGTAATCGATACGCCGTAGATAAGCACCACCGGGAAGATCGTGAACCAGTAGATGATTGCCAGGATGATGCCATTGCCGCGGCCGAAGAAGTGGGTGAGTACCGCGAGGACATCTTCGCCGTGTAGCGGGGAATAGCTGATGATCCAGGAAAACGCGCGGTGGGCCAGGTAGGTCATCGGGAAGATGAGCAGGGTAGCCACCAGCAGTGGGATGAAGCCGAAGCTGCCGGCAGAAATCGGCAAGAAGAGGATACCTGCGCCCACGGCAGTGCCGAAGAGTGTGATTGTCCACTGGCTGTTGACGGCCTTATTGGTGGTCACCTGGCTGCTGTTGGGGGTGTCTGTGCCGCCGGTAGTGGGTGAACTGGCCGGTGAAGCAGGCGCATTCGCAGTCGTGTGAGACATAGAATTCATCCTTCAGTACGTGTGAATGAGCTAACATAAACAATCTATCTGAAGGTTTTGTCGAACGAAAGCAAATTTGTGATCTAAGTTAAATAAATGTTAAAGACTGCCGCACAGAGGGTGGCGCGATGGTCTTTGGGAATCTTGCTAAGACCTGGCAGCTAGTCCGCGATCAGGTTTTCTTCCTGCAAGAAATCGAGAGACACGGTGGTGTAGTCCTCGCCATCGACGCCGACGCGGGCATTGAGTTCCTGCATCTTTTCGCCGGTAAGCGGCTGTGACAGGAGAGCGAAGAACTCTTCAATCTCTGGGTGTTCATCTAAAACCTCGGTCCGAATAACCGTGGCAAGGTTGTGCTTAGGAAAGAACGGATCAGGGTCTGTCCATAACCTGCAGCTGCAGAGCCTAGACGCGACCGTAGGGGGCGAAAACTGAGCCAGATAGCGCCGCAGACAATATGTGTTGCCATGTAAAAGGAAATGAACAAGAAGAAAGCCGCCGCACCGTTTGATGGTGCGGCGGCCTTCTGGATGAGACTGGCTAGGAAACTATGTTTCTAGGGCAGAAGTGGGGTGTTCTTAGAACAGACCCTCAGCCTTCTTGCCGGTGTCCTTCAGGGTGTGTTCGCGGGAGTCAACGTTCTGGTCGTTGTGCTTGGAGTCATCACCTTTGATGCGGGAAGTCTGGGTTACCTCGATGTTGTTGATGAGGCGGCCTTCCTTGGTCTTGCCATCGCCGAAGTCCAGGTTGGCGATGCGGGCCTCTTCGCCAGCGTTAATCGGGTTAGCCAGGGTTACCTCGAAGGAGCGGGTGGAGGTCTTCTCGTTGAAGCCCAGGTCACGGATGTGAGCGCCGTTGGAGGAACGCGGGGTGATGAGGCGGTCAACGCCCTTCGGGCCCTTAGCGGTCTTCACGTCCACGCGGAACTGGGTAGCTGGGAACTCGCCGTAGTAGCGCTCGGAGCCAACGTTCTTAGCGTGCAGCGCAACGGTGCCTGCGAAGCCAGCGTGCTTAGCTCCGGAAACGGTCAGGTAAGGCTCGAGGTCGAGCTTGTGCTTGGAGTCCTTCTTGTCCTCCTTGGCGTCAACCTCTTCCTGCTTCTTCTTGTCGGCAGCCTCTTCGTTCTTGCCCTCTGCTTCAGAGACCTTCTCGGTTGCTTCCTTGGCGTTGCCCTCGGATTCCTTGACTACCTCTGCGTCAGCCTCGAGGTTCTTGTCCTCTTCAACAACCTTCGGGTCATTGACGTCGGTGGTGTTCTGAGCGTCCTTGTTAGGAGCGTAGGAGTCAGACAGCTTGTCGTACAGCTTGACGCGAACCTCGTTCTTTACCGGCTGCATAGCGTTCCAAGCAGTCGGGGTGGACCAGGTGCCGTTTGGCTTGCAGTACTGCTGGGTACCAGTCATGTTCAGCACGCGGAAGCCGTAGGTAGCCTCGCCGGTGTGGTTTGGCGGAACGTCGTAAGGTCCGATGGACTGGCCAGCATCCCAAGACAGGGAGTAGGAAGCGCTAGCACCAATCTTGGTAGCGATCTCGTGAGAGATGCCGAAGGAGCCTTCAGCGCCCTTCTTGGAGCCCTTGCCGCCCAGGTTCATGGACGTGGTCTCGGTGCGGTCACCGTTGACGGAAAGGGAGATGGACTGAGACTTGGACAGATCCTGCTGCAGCGGGATGTCCTTCTTGGTCTGGTTGGTGGTGGAGATGGTGCCGGCCGGCAGGAAGCGGTCGGAGACCTTGTAGACCACGGTGCGGTGGTCCTCCCACGGGTTACATACCGGGCGAGGGTTCAGGATATTCGCCTTCATGTGGTCGGAACCGTGGGTGGTGTGGATGATTGGCAGGTCCGGGTTCAGGGCCGGGGTCTCCGGGTAGGACTCGGTCTGGGTAGCTGCGCCAGCCAGCGGTGCCGCGAATGCGGTGCCGGCGACGATGAGGCCGGCGGTCAAGCCGGTCATGCGACGACGGATCGACATATAGAACTTCTCCTAGGCAGGTAGAAAATGAATGAACTTATGAATGAAATCCAGCAACTCTCAATGTTGCGCTAAGAAGACGCTAAAACAGGCTTAGAATTAATTCATTTCTTAGATGTCTATATATTTGCCACGGCGGCGGGTGGGTATTTTTTATATAGGCCAAGCTGTTTATTGGTGTTTGTTCCTGCTAAGCGGCTGATAGTGCGTGAAAAAATATTGATGGATGATTGTCTATACAATGGAGAATCGACACGAAGGGAATGGACCCCTATCTGGGGGTATTTGGGTGGACTCTGGGAGGGGTTTAGGAGCCTGACGAAAAGTTGTGGACGCGTCACAATATGCGTCGTACGCTGCATTTAAGCGGCTAGGGAAGGGTTATAAAATGCTTTGTTATGAATGTTACGTGACATAAGTTATAGGCGTTTACATGGCTGAGGTTGGCAGGTTTCGCAACTGGAATCTGCCGGGGCTTTCCGCTGAGGGGGTAGGGCCCGGGGCTAGAATAGGGCCGATTCGACAATCAGCATGAGGGCCGCAGCGATGGCCACGGTGATGACGATACGGTTGAGAAGGTGCCTATCTATAAATCGGTTGAGGTAGTTGGCGGCAATGAGCCCAATGACGACTAAGGGGAAATAGGCTGCCGCGGTGGTGACCTGGGTGCCGCTGATCTGCCCATTGAATGTCAGAATTATAAGAGAAATTAAGGTTCCGAGGACAAAGGTGCCCGCTAAGGTGCCGCGTGTGCGGTTGGGGTCAAAGCGCTTCATGATCAGCGCCATGGGCGGGCCGCCGATGGAGGTTGAGGTGCCCAGGATGCCGGAGACTACGCCAGCGATGAGCGTATTGACGGTGGTGGGGCGAGGGCTCCATCCCAAGCTGGATAGCGTCATAGCAAAAAGTACGGCACAACCGATAAAGATGGACAGCCCATCAGGAGAGAGGCTGGCAATTGCCCAAGCGCCCACTAGGGAACCGGGAATGCGGGCGAGGGAAGAGATGCCGACGACGCGCCAGGACGTCTCGCGGTAGGTGCGCGTGAGCGTATAGCTGGAAATGCACAGCGCGAGCAGCAGAATGAGCGTGGGCACGAGCTCAGGACGAATGAGCGCGATTATGGGCGTGGCAATGGTGCCTAAGCCAAAACCGATGGTGCCCTGTGTAATGGTGCCAGCGAGGATGAGGACGCCGATGAAGATAGAGGACCATGCGTCTACAGAGATTCCCAGAAACATAACGAGGGCTAAGTGTATCTGGGCCCAGTCTGCATTCTGAAACTATTAGAGGCGGGCGGTGGCCTTTTCATTGGCGGCGATTTCCTCCAAGCGTTCGGCCGGGCACATGCCAGCAACGACGATCGCTGAACCGCCAGCGGCTAGGGGCTCGAGCACGGCGCGGGAGAAAGACTCATTATCTGACCAGCCGGTAGAAAGCAGGCGCTCGGCGGTAGCGGGGGCATCGACAAGCTGGGGCAGTGGTTGGGTTTCGCCGAAGTACTGATCGCCGTAGAAGCGCACGGTGGGTCCAAAATCGATGGCTCCTGTGGGCAGCTCCCCGCCGGACTCGACGACGCCGCGGCCAAAGGGGTCCTCGCTAATGAGCACGATATCGGCCTGGGGCTGGCGCTCGTGGGCGGCCGCGTAGCGGGAGGGGGAGGTAAAGACGACGTCGGCAAGCGCGGCAGACTCGCCAAAGCTATAGGAAGGGCCAGAAGCAAGGGCACCCAAGGCTAGAACGGCCGCCTGCCACGAGGAAGGAAGATCGATAGCGATGGTGGAATCCGCCTCTAGGTCGAGCTCTTCTTCCAACATATTGGCGATCTTGGCCACCCAATTGTCGAGCGTTTGCGCGGAAAAATCCATGCGCGCGCCAGTCGCCTCGTTGTACACGGTAAGCCGCGGGGAGGCGGCATCGGCACGCAAAAGATGGGCGAGTAGTTCCATACCCGCCCATCGTAGGGGAGAAGTGCTAGTTCACGCAGCGCGGGCCGTCGCCACCAGCGTCAATCTCCGGGGAGACCTTAGCGGTACCGAAGTCATCGCCCGGGGTGCCTACCGGCTGGCTGGACTTATCCGCCTCCGGCTCCTGGTCGCTAGCTTCCTTATCGGAAGGTCCCTGGTAATCATCGGTAGCAACCACGATGAGGGTGTCATCGTCGAGTTGCGGATTCTCTGCCACCGGCAACCCACCCAGCTTCTTGGCCAGGGCCTTAGCATCCTCGCTCGTCGGATCGGCAGCGACGACCTGCGACTCGCTGTAGATGCCCGGCTGCGCATTCGCGGAGCGCTCCACCGTGTAGCCCTTGCCTTCCAGCCAAGAGCCGATGCCTGATGCCAAGCCATCAATATTGCCGGCGTTGAGGACGTGAATATTGATATTCGGATCGACGTCCTTATCCTTCTCCGCCTTTTCTTGCTTGTCCTTATCTTCAGCCTTGGACTCATCGGTGGCTTCATCGTGTGTCTTGGCCAGGTCTTCCATGAAGCGGTGGACCTCGGCGGCATCGATGGTGACGATGGATTCGCCATAATCGCCCTGGCCGTCGATGGAGGTTACCGGGATAGTGGTGAAGGTGACATTGCCGCCGGCAAGGCCGGCCAGCTGGGTGACAAAGCCCATGATGTCCCAGCCATCATCAATGACCACGGAGCGCTCTACCGCCTTGGCAATCTTGGACAGTTTGGAAGGATTGGCCAGGGTGTCATTGTCCAGGATCTTATTGACTAGGGAAGCCATGAAGGCCTGCTGGCGCACGATGCGGTCGAGGTCGCCGCGCGGGAGGTTATAGCGCTGGCGCACGAAAGCCAGGGCCTTGGCGCCGTCGAGGGTCTGCTTGCCCTTGCTGAACTTAGCACCAGACATGTCATCATCAACATCATCGTTGAGGCAGACATCCACGCCATCGACGGCGTCAGTTAGCAGGGTAAAGCCCAACAGGCCCACCTCCGCGTAATGGTCGATGGAAACACCAGTCAAGGTGCGCACCATGGCCAGCAATCCTTCGCGGCCGGCTTCGACGCCCTGCTTTTCGATGTCCTTATCCGAGTGCGGCTTCTTTTTACCCTTAGCCTCCGCCTCGGCATTTTCCTGCTCGAGCTCTTCCACCTTGGCGTTCTTATGGGAGGCGAAGACAGCATTCATCTTCATATTGCCGTAGTCCGGATCCTTGACATAGGTATCGCGCGGAATGGATACGGCGGTAGCGCGGGAACCGTCCTCCGGAACGCGGATGAGCATCATGGTGTCGGTATTTTCCTCACCATCGGCCACGCCGGCGTGCAGGTCCGCCAATTCCTTCTCAGAGAGGGGATCGCCTTTGGCGTCGGTACGCGAATCCTTGCCCACCAGCAAGATATCCACTGCGCCATCGAGCGAGTTACCCGACAAGCCCTGGCCGTCCAGGGACAAGTCCGTGGCCGAAGACATGCCATTATCCAGCCGGCCCACGGTGGCATAACCCACGCCAGATACCACCAGGATCAAGGCAGACAGGAGTGCCACGATCGCCTTGATGGCCGTGGAACCTTTTTGCTTTACCGCACTAGCGGCAGAGGGCGCCGGCTGGATGGTGCGCGCCCGGCGGGTGTTCTCAGAAGTCACAAGTGGAGGCTTTCTAGATTGGTGGGGATCTGGAGACAGTTTAGGGCAGAACGGGCAAAAATTAGTGATCCGTGTCCGATTTCGCGTGTTCGGGTAGTGTCCCTGCCCCGTGCGAGGAGCGCCAGTGACTAAGCTCGGGGCCATTGTGACTACACCAAATCAATCCCCGCTGGCCGTGATCACCGTGACCTATAGTCCCGGCGAATACCTCGGTAGTTTTTTGGACTCCCTGCAGGGCGCCTGCGCTCGCGGCACCAAGGTCGTGCTTGCGGATAATGGCTCCACCGACGGCGTGCCCGAGGCCGCTGCCCGCGAGCGCGCTGAGGTGGACTTTCTCGATACCGGCGGAAATATCGGCTACGGCGCTGGCATGAATGCGGGTGCCCGCTTCGCCCGCGAGCGCGGTGGCGTGGATGAGGAATTTTTCCTTATCTCTAATCCCGATGTCACCTTTACCCCGGGATCTATTGACCAGCTCATCGAGTGCGCTCGCCAGTGGCCGGATGCTGCGGCCGTGGGCCCGCGCATCGTGGAACCGGATGGCAGCAATTATCCCTCGGCCCGCGCCGTGCCCACCGTGGCGACCGGCATTGGGCACGCACTCTTTTCTTCGATCTGGCCCTCCAATCCATGGTCGCGCGCTTACCGCGATGAAGCCGATATGACCGCCCAGCGCCCGGCCGGATGGTTATCCGGTTCCTGCCTTCTTGTGCGCTGGGAGGCCTTCGAAACCATCGGCGGGTTTGATGAGCGCTATTTCATGTACCTCGAAGACGTGGATCTAGGAGATCGCTTCACGCGCGCCGGCTACCAGAACATCTTCTGCCCGGAGGCCGTCATCAGCCACGCTAAGGGGCATTCCACCCAAGCGCACGCCGGCGCGATGCTGCGCGCCCACCACAACTCCGCCTATCGCTTTCAGGCAGACCGCCACCCCGCATGGTGGCAGGCCCCACTGCGCGGAGCGTTGTGGCTGGGACTGCGAGTCCGCGGGCTTATTGCCTCGGCTTCGGCGCGTTCTTAAGGTTCAGTGCGCGTGCCGTTGACCTGGATTGCGCGCCATACGCTCTACACTGTCCCTCAGAAAATCACAGAATAAAACTGTCCGCATACATAAGGAAGACTATGACTGAAGCAGCCACCACCCACGGTGCCAGCACGGATGCAGTGATTCTCGTCGGCGGCCGCGGCACCCGCCTGCGCCCACTAACCATCGGTACGCCGAAGCCGATGCTGCCGACGGCAAACTACCCGTTCCTGCAGCACCTGCTCGCCCGCATTAAGGCCGCCGGCATTGAGCACGTCGTCATGTCTACCTCCTATAAGGCCGAGGTCTTTGAGGAGTACTTCGGTGATGGCTCCGATCTGGGCTTGGAGATCGAGTACGTGGTGGAAGAGACCGCGCTCGGCACCGGCGGCGGCATCCGCAACGTCTACGACAAACTGCGCAATGACACGGTCATGGTCTTCAATGGCGACGTGCTCTCCGGCATGGATCTGGAAGGGATCCTCACCACGCACCATGACAAGGACGCCGATGTCACCATGCACCTGCTCAACGTGGCTGACCCACGTGCGTTTGGTTGCGTGCCGACCGACTCTAACGGCCGAGTCACCGCGTTCCTAGAAAAGACCGAGGATCCGCCAACCAACCAGATCAACGCCGGTTGCTATGTATTCAAGCGTTCCGTCATCGAGTCCATTCCGGCCAACCGCGTTGTTTCCGTGGAACGCGAAACCTTCCCAGGGCTCTTGGCTGAAGGCCGCTTGGTTGTCGGTCACGTAGACAACTCCTACTGGCGCGACATGGGTCGCCCGGATGACTTCACCCGTGGTTCCTCTGACCTGGTGCGCGGCATCGCGCCGTCCCCGCTGATTGAGGGTAAGACCGGCGAGTCCCTGGTGGATCCCTCCGCCGGTATCGCCGGTGGCGTGCTGCTGCTGTCCGGTACCGCCGTGGGCCGTGGCTCCGAGGTGGGCGCGGGTTCCCGCCTAGAGGGCACCGTTGTCTTCGACGGCGTGCGCATTGAACCGGGCGCCATCATCCACAACTCGATCATTGCCTCCGGCGCCCACATTGGCGCCAACGCGGTCATTGAGAACTGTGTCATTGGTGAAGGCGCCCACATCGGCGCACGCTGCGAGCTTCTCGACGGCATGCGTGTCTTCCCCGGCGTTTCCATCCCTGATGCCGGCGTGCGTTTTAGCTCCGATGCTTAACGCTTGTGCAGCGGTCTGGGCACTGCACTAGGTCCAGCTGACATAGGCCGAACTGAGGACAATGGAGCCTCGGTTCGGCTTCTCTTTGTATGGGGCCACCGAGCCCGTCTGTCCGCACCGACCGACATGATGCGAACTCTGCACAGATCTGAAGTGCATGGATCCCTTCTTTGCGGGGTTGTACGCGCGACACGCCGGGATTTCCTGAAAATTGTTGACAGAAAAACAGGGTACCACTACATGTAGTACCCCCTACCTACACCCCCGCGGGGGATCAGTTGTTACAGATGTGACGGATGGGGATCGTGTGCTGCGTTTTTGCCGGAAAGTGCGAAGAAGCCGCCAATTCGGGTTGACGATATTTAGTGATCCGGTGTGAAATTACATCAGTGAAAAAACAGCGGCCGGCGCCGTTACTTCCACACCATCCCGGCGGGGCTACCCAAGGAGAATGTGGTGTACAGTCGGTCGCACTGATGAGAATTACCCAACCTCGGAGAAAGGAAAAGGCGTGGACAAAATGGCTAATAACAACGCCATTCTCCGTGGCGGTGCTGCCGCAGAGATGTCGCTCGATGAACTCTTCGGTGCCGTCGAGCAGGAGTGGCAGGACCAGGCGCTGTGCGCGCAGACCGACCCTGAAGCATTCTTCCCTGAAAAGGGAGGCTCTACCCGTGAGGCCAAGCGTATCTGCCAGGCCTGCGCGGTGCGCGATGAATGCTTGGAGTACGCGCTGGAGCACGATGAGCGCTTCGGTATTTGGGGCGGGCTATCGGACCGTGAGCGCCGCCGCCTCAAACGTGAGATTGGATAATTAAGGTGTCCAGTAAGGCCCCTGGCTGGCACGCAATGTGCGGCCAGGGGCTTTTCTGCTGCGCCGCGAAACTTACCGGGGGCTACCAGCTATAGCGCGGATCCACTTCTTCGGGGTCTAAGTTGAGGTAGTTGGCCACCAGCGCAGTAATAACGGTGCCTAGGAGCTCGGAGCGCTCGGACGGGGTGGAGGCACGTTGTTCGATGGGCATGCGGAAAATGACCAAGCGTGCGCGGGTGGGCTGGCCCTCGGCATCTACGCCGGCGGGAACCACGCGGCCGAGGGGAACTGGGCCATCGGCGATAATCTCATCCGGTAGCACGGTCATATCGGGCGAAAGCCGCATGCGCGGGATGGTGTCTACAGCCAAGTCGAGGCCTCGCAATTGTGGCGCGAAGGCGTTTTGGATGGGGGCATAGGCCTCCAATACGGCCATGTCGAAGTGCTCGCGCGCGCTGCGGTAGCGCGGGGTCTGCTGGGGGAGGAGAGGTCCGCGCATGCCGTGGCCGTGGCGGTCGCGGGCGGGGCGGATATGTGGGCGAGCGGCGGTCATGACTTTGATTCTAAGGTGCTGGCGGGCTGGATTTAGCGGAGCCACGCCGGGGCGAAGACTATCTAAATCTCAACTAAGGGTTTAGACTTATGCGCTGTGACTATTTCTCGCCATTGCTCCCGCCCAGGCTGCGGCCGCCCCGCCGTGGCGACATTGACCTACGCTTACGCGGACCAGACGGCCGTCGTTGGGCCGCTGGCGGAAGAGGAAAACCCACACAGCTGGGATCTGTGCGCCACCCACCGCGACCGCATCTCCGCCCCAGTGGGTTGGGAGCTGGTGCGTGTGGACCGCATCGAGCTGGATGAGGAAGATGACCTGATGGCCCTGGCAGAGGCAGTCAAGGAAGACGGTCGCGTGACCACCGGCTTGGTCGATGACCGCAGCGCCGGCTCCGGTACAGACCCTATCGACTATTCCGCGACCTTTGATGGAGCGGACCCTGCCAATTCGAATCACCCGGTCTTTCGCACCCGCCGCGTGGCTTATGCCAAAAAGGCGCGCCGCGCGCACCTTTCGGTCGTGCCCGATGAAACGACGCCCGCGGAACCGGAACAGGACTGACACGAACCCCGTGGTGCGGTAGTTTCCCAGCGGGCGGGGGTACTATTGCAGGTTATGCGAACTCGTGAGCATCTTGATGCAGTAATTAAGGCCTATGACGTCCGTGGCGTGGTGGGCGAAGATATCGATGAGAACTTCGTGCGCGATACGGGCGCCGCGTTTGCCGCCATCCTGCGGGAAGAAGGCGAAAATACCGTAGCAGTCGGCCACGATATGCGCCCGTCCTCGCCGTCTCTGGCGCGCGCTTTTGCTGAGGGTGTGACCTCGCAGGGCCTCAACGTGACCCTGCTGGGGCTAACCTCTACCGACGAGCTCTACTACGCCGCCGGTTCCCTGGAGTGTGCGGGCGCTATGTTTACCGCCTCTCATAACCCGGCCAAGTACAACGGCATTAAGCTCTGCCGCGCCGGCGCGGTACCGGTGGGCCAGGAGACCGGCTTGGAGCAGATTAAGCAGATGCTTATCGACGGCACCCCGGAGTTCACCGGCACCGAGGGCGCAATTGCCGAGCAGGAGATTCTTGCCGGTTACGCCGACTTCCTGCGCAAGCTGGTGCCGCTGGAGGAGTCCAAGCCGCTTGTCGTAGCTGTCGATGCCGCCAACGGTATGGGTGGCCACACCGTGCCGGCCGTCTTCAATGACTTGCCTTTCGACGTCCGCGATTTGTACTTCGAGCTCGATGGCACTTTCCCGAACCACGAGGCGAACCCGTTGGATCCAAAGAACCTCGTAGACCTGCAGAAGTTCACCGTGGATCAGAAGGCCGATATTGGCTTGGCCTTCGACGGTGATGCGGACCGCTGCTTCGTGGTGGATGAAAAGGGCCAGCCGGTTTCTCCGTCTGCCATCTGTGCACTGGTGGCGGAGCGCTACCTAGAGAAGTTCCCCGGCGCTACCATTATCCACAACCTGATTACCTCCAAGACCGTGCCGGAGCTCATTAAGGAAAAGGGCGGCACCCCGGTGCGCACCCGCGTGGGCCATTCCTTCATCAAGGCGCAGATGGCCGAGCACCAGGCCGCCTTCGGTGGCGAGCACTCCGCGCACTACTACTTCCAGGAGTTCTGGAACGCCGATTCCGGCATGCTTGCGGCGATGCACGTGCTGGCCGCTCTGGGCCAGTCCGATAAGCCGCTGAGCGAGCTCATGGCGGAATACTCCCGCTACGAGGCCTCCGGCGAGATCAACTCCACCGTGGAGGACCAGAAGGCCGCTACCCAGGCAGTACTGGATGAGCTGGCGGATAAGATTGAGTCCGTCGATGAGCTCGATGGAGTGACCGTCGAGCTCAAGGGAACCGAGGCATGGTTCAACGTGCGCGCGTCCAATACAGAGCCGCTGCTGCGCCTCAATGTAGAGGCAAAGACCGCCGACGAGGTGCAGTCCATCGTCGACGAGGTCCTAGCCATCATTCGCCGCTAAACTTCGGCGCGCGAGTGGGAGACCATGTCCTCCCACTCCACAAACTTCTTACGCTCGCGGCCTTCGCGCTCGCCTAGTGCGCGCTCGGCCGCGTCCAAGCGCTGCCAATCCTGCCACGTCAGATAATCGATACCGCGCTCGGCAAAGACTTCGGTGATGTCCGCGGCGCTGGAGGGGGAGGGGAGGGCGCCAGAAGCGGCGTCGGCAAGCAGCATGCCAATCGTTTCCGTGGCATCGGACTTGGTATTGCCAATCAAACCCACCGGGCCGCGCTTAATCCACCCGGTGGTGTAGAGGCCCGGCACTACCGCGCCGGACTCATCAATGACATGGCCACCGTCATTATTGATGACGTTCTTCTCTTGGTTAAAGGGCACGCCATCGACCGCATCGGAGCGGTAGCCGGTGGCGAAGTAGACCGCCTGCACCGGCCATTCGGTGAATTTGCCGGTGCCGTGCACGCTGCCATCGCCGTTGAGCGCGGTGCGCTCAGTCTTGATGCCGCTGACCTTGCCGTCCTCCCCCAAGATCTCTACCGGCTGCTCAAAGAGGTGGATCTGCAGGGTGTGTGGCGCCTCCTTGGGATCGCGGATGGCATACTGCTCGAGCACCTGGCACACCAAGTCGGTGGACTTGCTTTCCTGACGCGCGGCGAGCGAGGCTTCGTCATAGTCAATGTCTTCCGGCGAGACCACAACATTGATGGACTCGGAATGGTCCAGCTCCTTGAGTTCCTGCGGGGTAAACTTGGCCTGCGCTGGGCCGCGGCGGCCGAAGACGCGCACGGTCTCAGCTTGGTTCTTGGCCAGGGACTCGTAGACATTATCGGGGATCTCGGTGACCTTGAGCTCATCGCCGGTTTTGGCCAAGATGCGGGAGACGTCCAAGCCCACATTGCCCACGCCAATGACTGCCACCTCCTTGGCGGAGAGATCCCAGTCTCGCTCGAAGCGCGGATTTCCATCGTAGAAGCCCACGAACTCGCCGGCGCCATGCACGCCGTCCAAGTCCGCGCCAGGGATATCGCGGTGACGGTCGCCCACGGCGCCAGTGGCAAAGACCACGGCATCGTAGTGTTGCTGTAGCTCGTCGACGGTGATGTCACGGCCGATGTGCACGTTGGTCAACAGTCGAATCTGCTCGGTGTCGAGCACGCGGTGCAGGGACTTGATAATGCCCTTAATGCGCGGATGGTCCGGCGCTACACCGTAGCGGATGAGACCGAAGGGCGCGAGCATCTGCTCGATGAGGTCAATCTGTACCTCGCCGCCGGTCTTTTTCACCAGGATATCGGAGGCGTAAATGCCGGCCGGGCCTGCGCCGATGACGGCTACTTTCAAGGGCTGATTCATACTGCGTGAATGCCTTTCTCTTAATCGCGGGGGTCTAGACCGCTAGGTTCATTTTTTGTGGTTTATCTTTCTGGCAATTGAACCGTTTAGTCTGGGTTGCGGCAAGGAGTTGAATTAGATTCTAAAAATTGTCTCCCTTTTGGCCAGTTCAGGTCGATTTTCTGCTTGAAAATAAAAAAGACCGCTTTGTCTACTCGATTTAGACGGGTAGGTTGTCTTTCAATACTTTGGAAAGGCAGGTTGAGATCTACACCATGACCACCGCGACTAGTACCAAGCGCACGCCCCGCGCCAAAAAGCCCGAAGGCCAATGGAAGATTGACGGCACCGAGCCCCTCAATAACGATGAGGTAATTAAGCAGGAAGACGGTGGGCTTTCTGCCAAGCAGCGCGTCATCGATATCTATTCCAAGCAGGGATTTTCCTCTATCCCAGCCGATGACCTAGCCCCTCGCTTCAAGTGGTTGGGCCTTTATACTCAGCGCAACCAGAACTTGGGCGGCGAGATGACCTCCAAGCTGTCTAACGCGGAACTGCAAGACGAGTACTTCATGATGCGCGTGCGCTTCGACGGCGGCCGTGCCGATCCTGCCAAGCTGCGCGCCGTCGGTGAGATCTCGCGCGATTATGCCCGCTCCACGGCGGACTTTACCGACCGCCAGAATATCCAGCTGCACTGGATTCAAATCGAGGATGTGCCCACCATTTGGGACAAGCTCGAGTCGGTAGGTTTGAGCACGCTCATGGGCTGCGGCGACGTGCCGCGCGTCATTTTGGGCTCTCCGGTTGCCGGCGTGGCCGAGGACGAAATTATCGATGCCACCCCAGCCATCGAAGAAATCAAGAATAACTACCTGCCGCGCGAGGAATTCCATAACTTGCCGCGCAAATTCAAGACCGCTATCTCCGGCAACTCCCGCCAGGATGTCACGCACGAGATTCAAGACGTTGCCTTCGTGGGCGTGAACCACCCAGAGTACGGTCCGGGATTCGATTGCTTCGTTGGCGGCGGCCTGTCCACCAACCCGATGCTCTCGCAGTCCCTCGGCGCCTGGGTTCCCCTAGAGCGCGTGCCGGAGGTCTGGGCCGGTGTGGTCGGCATCTTCCGTGACTACGGCTTCCGCCGCAATCGCAACCGTGCCCGCCTGAAGTTTCTCGTCGCCAAGTGGGGCATCGAAAAGTTCCGCCAAGTGCTGGAGGAGGAATACCTGGACAAGCCGCTGTTGGATGGCATCCCACTGGAGGTCGAGCCTGGCTCCCGCGATCACCTTGGCGTGCACCGCCAGAAAGACGGCAAGTTCTACGTCGGCGTAAAACCCACAGTGGGCCACGCCACCGGCGAGCAGCTCATCGCCATTGCGGACGTGGCCGAAAAGTTCGGCATCAGCCGCATCCGCACCACCCCGATGAAGGAATTGCTCTTCCTCGATGTGGAGGAAGAAGACATTCCGGCGCTCTCCCGCGCGCTCGATGAAACCGGCCTGTACTCCCAGCCATCAGAGTTCCGCCGCGGCGTCATTTCCTGCACCGGCCTGGAATTTTGCAAGCTCGCGCACGTGACCACGAAGGCCCGCGCCATCGAGTTGGTCGACATCCTGGAAGACACCTTGGGCGATTTGGACGTGCCGATTTCCATCGCGCTCAACGGCTGCCCCAACGCCTGTGCGCGTTCGCAGGTATCGGACATCGGCCTGAAGGGCCAGATTGTTACCGATTCCGAGGGCAACCGCGTCGAGGGCTTCCAGGTCCACCTGGGCGGCGCCCTTGGCTTGTCCCCGGACTGGGGCCGCAAGCTGCGCGGCCACAAGGTCGTCGCCGATGAGGTGCCCGAGTACGTCATTCGCTTGGTCAATAAATACAAAGAACAGCGCGAGGAAGGCGAGCAATTCCGCCACTGGGTCTTGCGTGCCAAGGAGGAGGACTTGCAGTGAATTTTCGCCGCCAGCCCAACCCCAACCGCAACCATCCCAGCTTCTGCCCTTATTGCGCCGGCACCGACCTCTTCCCGGATGAGGAAGATGACTTTGCCTGGAAGTGCCAGGAATGCCTGCGGATTTTCTCCGTGCGCTTTCACGGCCAAGACGATGCCCCGGTAGCCCCCGCACCGGCTGTGTCATCCAATGAGGCCCTAAAGCGCTCGCTTACCCGCCGCGGACACTCCACGGCGCCGAAGGCTTAAGGATGTCTCCATGCCCGCACTTATTACCCTGTCCCACGGTTCGCGGCACCCAGGCGCCGCGGCCGGCATTGAGCGCCTGACCCAGGCCGCGGGTCTGCGCCCAGCCCGCGCGGCGCACCTGGAATTCAACGAGCCCGACCTCACCACGGCCGCGCTCGAGCTCGCCCAGCTAGGGGAGACCGAGGCCGTGGTAGTTCCGCTGCTTTTTACCCAGGGCTACCACCAGCGCGTGGACGTCCCGCGCGCGCTTGCCGACGCCTCCAAAACCTCCCACCTTTCCCTCCACCTCGCCGCAGGCCTCGGCACCGGCGAGGACCTCGCCCGCGTGCTCGCCTCCCGTACCCGGCCTGGCGATGCCCATGTGGTCATCTATTCCGTTGGTTCCTCCGATTCCACGGCGAATGATGCCATCCGTGAGCTCGCCCACCGCACCTTCGCGCTCACTGGCGTACCCACGGCGGTGCAGTTCGCCACCCGCGGTGGTCGCGAAGGGATTGTGTCCCTGTGCCGCGAGCATAAAGACCCCGCCCGTGTACGCGTGATCCCACTCTTCGTGACCGAAGGCCTGCTCCTGGACCGGTTGGCGGGCGTACCCGCGACCGTCGACCGTCCGCTAGGCACCGACCTCGCGGGCCTCGTCGCAGATCGCTTTCACCACGCCCGCCGCGCCGCACAGGAGGTGTTCGCGCCATGTTAACCCTCATCCTCATCGCGCTCGCCGGTGCGGCCGCAAACCTCGTGGACGGTGGCATCGGCATGGGCTTCGGCGTCACCTCTACCACGATGTTGTTGCTGGCTGGCCTCGGTCCCGCGCAGGCCTCGGCCGTCGTCCATACCGCCGAGCTAGGCACCACGGCCATCTCCGGATTGAGCCACGCGCGCTTCGGCAACGTGGACTGGCAAACCGTGGTCCGACTGGGCGTGCCGGGCGGGATCGCGGCCTTTTTGGGCGCTACGTTGCTGTCGAATATCTCCACCGGGGCGGCCGCGCCGGTGACCGCACTCATCTTGGTCGGCATCGGCGCCAACCTCATTTGGCGTTTCTCCCAACCGCGCTGCCGTGGCTCCGCCTATAAGCGCACCCACTCCACGCCGTTTCTCGCCGGCCTTGGCCTTGTGGGCGGATTCGTCGATTCCACCGGTGGCGGCGGCTGGGGTCCGGTGTCGACCTCAACACTCATGGCCATCGGCCGCGAGCAGCCGCGCCGCATTGTGGGTACGGTCAATGCCGCTGAGTTCCTTGTGACTTTCGGCGCTACCGCAGGCTTTATCGTCGGGCTCTGGCACGATATCGTCGCCAACTTAGCCGCAGTCATCGCCCTGCTCATCGGTGGCGCCATCACCGCGCCCATCGCCGCGTGGCTTATCTCCCGCATCAACCCGGTCCTGCTCGGGGGATTCGTCGGCACGGCCATCGTGGGCCTGAATATCAGCAAAGTCATCGGCGGTGCCGAGACGTACTTCGGCTGGGCAGTGCCTTCAGCAATCACCCCGGCGGTCGTCGCCGTCGTGGTCGCGGCTGGTGTGGCCGCCACCATCCGTGGCGCGCTGCGCACCAGGCGTGCACGTGCGGCGGAATTGGAAGCCGAAAACGCCGAGGAAGCCGCCCATGCTGATTTCCATGCGCCTGATTATCCGGAGCGCGTCGCCGCAGCTTGTCGCGACCACGGTTCGCGCCGGTCCGGCGTCACCATCGTGCAGGACAAGGCGCCTGAAAGCCCCGCCGCGGACCGGACGTAGCGCTTTCACCGCGACCATTGGCCACAATAAAGGTCGAATGGTGGCCCCGCCGAGGGAGAACGCGGCCAAAAGTTGGCTTGCGGGCGCTGAAAACCCGCTTCCTACTGGCCGCTAGAGCCCGGCCACCTCGCCGATGACGTAGACCGCCGGCGCGGAGATCTCGTGCTCGGCCATCGTTTGCGCCAGAGTGCCCAAGGTGCAACGGTAGGCGCGCTCGGTAGAAAGCGTGCCTTCTTGGATGACGGCGCAGGGAGTAGAGGGGGAGAGGGAGGCGTCGATTAGCGCACTGGCAATCGCCGGGGCATTTTTCACACCCATGATGACCGCGAGCGTGGCGCCAGAGCGGGCGAGCGCTGCCCAGTCCACCAAGGACTTCTCATGGCCGGGCGGCAGGTGGCCGGATACCACCGTGAATCCGTGGACGATGCCGCGCTGAGTTACCGGGATGCCCACGGCCGCGGGAACGGAAATGGCGGAGGTCACGCCCGGAATGACCGTGGCGGGAATAGACGCTTCCGCCAGCGCTTGCACTTCTTCAAAACCGCGCCCAAAGACGAAGGGATCGCCCCCCTTAAGGCGGGCCACCTTGCGGCCGGCACGGGCGTGCTCGATAAGCAGCTCGTTGATCTTTTCCTGCGAGATTGACTTCTTATAGGGGAGCTTGGAGACGTCGATAAGCTCTTTGGAAGAAATATCACACAGCTTATTGAGCTGCGCCGTAGGTCCCAGGTGATCGGCAAGAATAACCTCTGCTTCCTGTAGGGCGCGCATGCCGCGCACGGTAATGAGGTCCCACGCGCCGGGGCCGCCGCCAATCAGGGTAACGGGATGGATCTGTGCGGAAGTCATAGGACTTCATCTTAGTGGGCGCCCGACTATGCTTGGGCCACATGGATACCGGTAATTATGATGCCGAAACCGTGCGCTTTTTTGATGTGGCGCACGAAGGCGCCCAAATCCGCCTTGTGGCCGGAGAAGTGGAGCGCTGGGGCGAGGCGCTCAGTGGTCTCAATCCCCGCTCGCTGGTCATTATCCCCACCGATGCGATTGCCCGCCAAGCCGCCCACCTAGGCGTCGGCCTAGCCGAGCCACTGCGGATCCCGATTGTGGTGACCGAATCGCTCCCGCGTTACGTGGGGGCGCTGGACGTGGTGGTGGTCGTCGGCGAGCCCGACGAGTGCGACTGGGCGTCGCGTGCCCTCATTACTGCCAGCCAGCGCGGGGCCACCACCGTGCTCATCGGGCCGGCCAAGGGCCCACTGGTGGAGGACTGCCCAGAGGATACGCTCGTCGCCCCTTGCTTACCGACGGCCGAGGGTAGCTCGCCCGCGCGCAGCATTGCCGCCCTGCATGCGCTGTGCTGCCTGCTCTATCAGGGCCCGACCGCGGTGAAGGAGACCCTCGAGGACCTTGCAGCGGCCGTGGACCGCGAGCTTGCGCAGCTTTCTCCCGAGCGCGATGCCACCACCAATCCGGGCCGCCAATTGCGCGAGTTTATTGACGGCGCCCGCATCATCCATTCCTGTGTGCTCGATCCGTACTCTTATTCTGAGCGTCGCGAGCACGTGCAGCTCGATGCCCTCGTGGCCCGCATGGCCGCGACCATCTGGGCCGTACACGGCCTGCCGAGTGCTTATGTGGACCCAGCCGAATTGCGCCGGGCGCTCGACCGGGATTCTGATAGTTCCCCGACCAATGATCTCTTTTATGACCCCTTCATTGATGGCGATGGTGCCGAGGGTGCTTTGGTACCCTTGAAGGTGGTTTTCTGGGGGCAGGAAGAGGCGAACCTGCCCAACTCGCTTGCAGTGCGCAGCATCGACCCGGAGCCGGGCCTGGGGCACCTTGCCCGCTCACTGCAGCTTATTACGCGGAGTTTTGCCGCGACCGCCTACGAGATTTCTAAAGGATAGAAACACATGCAGCTGTTGCACAGCGCTACCCGCAACTATTCCTGGGGCTCGCGTACCCTTATCCCGCACCTGCAGGGCCAGCCCGATGCCGATAAGCCCGTCGCAGAGCTGTGGTTCGGCGCCCACCCCGGCGACCCTTCCACGGTGGATGGCAGACTGCTCAATGAGGTCATTGCAGAGGATCCGGCAGGGCAGCTAGGCAGCCGCGTATCTGCCGAGTACGGCGAGCGCTTGCCCTTCCTGCTCAAGGTGCTTGCGGCCGAGGAGCCGCTGTCCTTGCAGGCCCACCCGTCAAAGGCGCAGGCGGAAGAGGGCTTTGCCCGCGAAAACGCCGCCGGCATCGAGCTCACCGCGTCCAATCGCAATTACAAGGACGATAATCACAAGCCCGAGCTTATCGTCGCGCTCACGGATTTCTATGCCATGGCCGGCTTTCGCCCACTGGCGCGCACCCGCGAGCTTTTTGCCGCCCTTGAGTGCCCTGAGCTGGACCACTACGTTGCCATGCTTGACGACGACCCCTCGGCAACCACCGAGTCCGCCAACCTGCGCGTCCTTTTCACCACGTGGATTACCATTCCCTCTGCCAAGCGCAAGGAGCTCATTTCCGCCATTGTTACCGCCGGCGAGCGCCTGATAGCTGCGGACCCGGCCGATTGGAAGTCCCGCGTTATGTCCACGGTGCTGGATCTCAACCAGCGCTACCCAGGCGATATCGGTGTGCTGGGCGCATTGCTGCTCAACCACATCGAGCTCTCACCCGGCGAGGCCGTCTACCTAGATGCCGGTCAGCTTCACGCCTATGTCTCTGGCCTCGGCGTGGAGATCATGGCGAACTCCGATAACGTGTTGCGCGGTGGCCTGACGCCTAAGTTCGTGGACGTTCCAGAGCTGGTCAAGGTCTTGACTTACACCGCTGCCGATGAGCCGCGAGTGCAACAACAAGATAAGTCCGCCCAAGACAATGTCCACGATGCCGCCGCATGGTCGTACCCGGTACCCATCGAGGAATTCCTGCTGGACCGCGTGGAGCTCACCGGTTCGTCTTCTGTGGATCTTGATTACGACAGCCCGACCATCGCCCTGTGTACCGCAGGTTCCGTAACCTTTACCGATGCTGCGGGCAAGACCCTCACCGTGACCCCAGGCCAGGCCGTCTGGCTGCCAGCCGCCGAGGCCCTCGTTACCGCTACTGCGAAATCCGACGCCGCGGACCTCTTCGTCGCCCGCGCCTAGTCCGCGTTTAGCTCACACAAGCACGCTTCGCCACCCTCCTTCGGTTTCAGGCGAGGCGTGCTTTCCAGTCTTCATTACGGCCGCGTTGCGGTCTGCTCCGCCCAATTCCTGGCGCACATTGTTGCTGCGTCGCAACTACCGCATTCCTGTGCATGCAAAACAAGCACGTTTCCCCGCTTTCTACCTTCAGAATCGAGGAAACGTGCTTGTTTTGTTGGCCTAAGCCGAGAGCAGACTCCAAATTAGCGCGAAGGTGCCGCTTCGCTCGGAGCCTGCTGGGCCGTGGCCGGTGCCTGCTTAGTCCGCGCCAAGTCGGTAGGCTCCTGGTTCTGATCGGCGGAAGGTCGCTCTGCAGCGGCATGGCCGGTGAGCTTTTCTTCCTCTGCCTTTTCGACTGCGTGTTGCTCCGTGCCGGCTGGTTCTTGGACTGAGGCGTCGGAATCCTTGCCCGAGTTATCTTGCACGGCAGGCGCCTCAGGTGAGGGCTGCGGAGTGGACGGACCAGTGGTGGCCGGTGGGGTGGTGCCGCCCTGGTTGTTCTGCGGGGCGCCCGTAGACTGCGAGCCGTTCTGGTTGCTCGGGTAATCGGGTGTCAGACGCTGATTGCCCTGGCCGGTACCTTGACCACCTTGGGTGGTGTTATTGCCTTGCGGGGAGGTGCCCTGCGGGGAGATATTCTCCGGGCGGTATACCTTGGTGGGCTGGGGTGCTGCTTGTGGGCGCACTACCGCATTAGGGGCGAGAAACGGATCTTTGTTGTGCGGCTGCTGGTGCTTGGAATCGCCAGACGAGGTAGCAGATGTCGTGGTGCGTGAGGAGTGCTTGTTCGAAGACGGATGGTGCGTGGAAGAAGCGGTGGTCTCCTCGGCTGCGGTGTGGGTCGGGGAGGCGGAGGTGGTCGCGGACTGATCCGCGGCATTGGAATAGTTGGCGCTCGGCGAGCTCATGCGCCAGACGGCGACTCCGACGACGGCCGCGGCGATCAGTCCGGCCACAATGAACACGTAGACGCGGCGCGAATCTGGCTTCATCGTGGCTGTCCTTTCTATGAGGCGGGACGTTTCAGCCCAAGGGGGAGGGCGATACAGCGCTCCAGTAACAAGTTGGTAACGAGACTATCATGTTTGCGAAACATTGCGACGGCGTCGCAATTCTGTGATAGGTAAACAAAAAGGCAGTTCGCGGGCGTAGAAGGTCATGCAAACCTTTTCATCGTCTGCTTTCTTTCGCCAAGAAAGCGTGTATAAATGGCGCTGAAAGCACCGAAGGAGTCAAAAAGTGAGTACTTGGGACGAAAATATTTTCAGCACGGACCTCAACGTCGATTTCTTGGACGAGATGGCAAACCTCGATGAAGAAGGGGTAATTCGCGCCGTCGAGGATGCCTGCGAGGTCGCACACAGCAAGCCAAAACTCAGCGAAGAAGAGGAACAGAATGCTCAAGCGGCGGCCACCATTGCTGCCATTTGGGCTGGTGCGCCCTTTAGCGCGGGCGAAGTTGTCGAAGACTACCCCTATATTAGGGAACTGGTGGGCTCTGGCAGCGAGACCTTGACGGAAAATGCCCTCGAGGTGCTCGAAAATGTTGAGGAAGAATATGACCTCGAGCCTTTCATTGAGGCCCTGTCCTAAGCCGAACCTGCTGCCCGCGGCAGCGGTCGCGAGACAGCGACCCCGCGGAGGAAATAACAGAAGGGAAGATAGCCCACACCTATGCTGATCAGCATTGAAGGAATCGACGGTGCCGGTAAAAATACGTTGGTCTCCGCACTCAAGGAGTCGTTGGACCGGCCCGTAGAGGTTATTGCCTTTCCGCGCTATGCAGATTCGATTCACGCGCAGCTAGCGCAGAAGGCACTCTATGGAAAGATGGGCGACCTCACGGATTCGGCTTATGCCATGGCGACGCTATTCGCGTTGGATCGCTATGGCGTTAAGGACCAGCTGCAGCGCGCCAAGGAATCTGACACTGTGGTGCTCCTAGATCGTTACGTGGCCTCCAATGCGGCGTATTCGGCGGCGCGGCTCGAAGACGATGCGGTGATGGAGTGGGTGCACGATCTGGAATTTGGCACCCTCAGCCTGCCGCAGGCGGACCTGCAGGTGTATTTGGATACGGCGGTAGAGGTGGCGTCGGAAAGAGCGCAGGCACGAGCCCAAGCGGACGCCAGCCGAGAACGCGACCGCTACGAACGCGATGGCGGGTTGCAAGAACGCACCGCCGCGGCCTACCGGCGCCTAGCGGATGCCGGCTGGGGTGGACGCTGGATCGCTACCGCCGATGCGGATACTATTATTTCAGCGATAAAAGACCTTGTAGGAGAATAAAACGTGGCGCCCAAGATTTTGGTTGTCGATGACGATCCGGCTATCTCAGAGATGCTGACCATAGTGCTCGAGTCCGAGGGGCTCAAGCCCATTCCGGTCATGGACGGCAATGACGCCGTGCCTGCCTTTGAGCAGCACGAGCCGGACCTCATCCTGTTGGACCTCATGCTTCCGGGCATGAACGGCGTAGATATTTGCCGTGCCATCCGCCGTGAATCCTCCGTGCCCATCGTTATGCTGACCGCCAAGACCGATACGGTTGATGTGGTACTCGGCCTTGAATCCGGCGCGGATGATTACATCACCAAGCCATTCAAGCCCAAGGAACTCATCGCCCGCATCCGTGCGCGCCTGCGTCGCACCGATTCTGCGGAATCTGAAATCCTGGAGGTTGCGGACCTTGTCATTGATGTGCCGGAACATACCGTTCGCCGCACCGATGGCACCGAGCTGAACCTGACCCCGCTGGAGTTTGACCTGCTGCTGGAGATGGCGCGCCGCCCCGGCCAGGTACACACGCGTGAATCGCTGTTGGAATCCGTGTGGGGCTATCGCAATGCTTCTGATACCCGCTTGGTAAACGTGCACGTCCAGCGCCTGCGTGCCAAGATCGAGCACGATCCGGAAGACCCGCAGATTGTGCTAACCGTGCGCGGTGTGGGGTATAAGACCGGCAAGGCCGGCGCCGGGGAGTAAGGATCATCGGCATCATTGAGCGTCTAAGGCGTATTCGAGACGCCTTCATTACAACGTGGCGCACCTCTTTGCAGGCGCGCGTCATTGGCATGATCTTGGTCGCCTCCTCGGTGGTCATGATCATCTTGGCCTACGCGTTGGTGTCCGTGCTTACCCAACGCCTGGTCAGCCAGAAAGAAGACGTGGCCCAACAGGAGCTGGAGCGCGCCCGCACGGCCGTGGAACAGCAGATCGATGCCACCAGTTCTGCTAACTCCGTCCAGGTACGTATTAACTCCGCGCGTGCTGCGTTGGGCCAGCTTTCTGCCCAACAGGGCGACGCCCAAGCGGTCTATGAACCAGTCATCGTGGTGGAAAACCAGGATGGCTCTGTTACCACTTCGCCCGAGGATTTCCCGGTGCCGGATCAGTTGCGGGAGATGGTGGATCAAGGCCAGATTGCGCAGCAGTATTTCCCGGCGCCGCGCGAAAATGGTGATTACTACAACGCCTTGCTGGTAGGCACGCCTACCGATACCGATATTCCCCATACGCAGGTCTACCTGGCGTTGTCCATGGAATCGGAAGAATCCACCATGGCGTTGATGCGCGGTCTGCTTTCGGCGGCCGGTGTGGTCGTCGTGGTGCTGCTGGTGGGCATTGCCTGGCTAGCTACCCAGCAGGTAATTACGCCAATTCGCTCGGCCTCGCGCATTGCGCAGCGCTTGGCGGCGGGTCATTTGAAGGAGCGCATGGCCGTCGATAGCGATGATGAGATGGGTCGCTTGGCCGCGTCCTTCAATAACATGGCCGATAAGCTTTCCTCCCAAATTGCACAGCTGGAGGAGTACGGCGATTTGCAGCGGCAGTTTACTTCTGACGTCTCCCATGAGCTGCGCACCCCATTGACCACCGTGCGCATGGCCGCGGACATGATTGAGGCGGAGAGCGATAGCCTGCCGTACGGCGCCCAGCGCGCTTCCCGCTTGATGTCGAGCGAACTCGACCGCTTCGAGGAATTGCTCGCGGACTTGCTGGAGATTTCTCGCCACGATGCTGGTGTGGCGGATTTGTCTACGGCAGCCATTGATCTGCGCTCGTGTGTGGAGGCGGCCTACGGGCAGGTGGAGCATTTGGCCCGCGAGCTCGACGTGGAGGTCCAGCTCAACCTGCCGGAGGAGCGCATCGGAGTCGAGGCCGATTCCCGCCGCCTTGAGCGCATCTTGCGCAACCTACTGGCCAATGCCATTGACCACTCGGAGGGCAATCCAGTGGCGGTAGACGTCGCAGCCACGGACACTGCGGTGGGCGTTACCGTTACGGACCATGGCGTGGGCTTAAAACCTGGCCAGGAAGAGCTGGTATTCAACCGCTTCTGGCGTGCGGATTCTTCCCGCAAACGCCATTCTGGCGGCACCGGTTTGGGCTTGGCTATCGCCCGCGAGGATGCCGTCCTGCACGGCGGCACGCTGGATGCCACCGGCTACGAGGGATTTGGTTCTCGCTTCCGCCTCATTATTCCACGCACCCCGAATACCGAGGTGGGCGAGGCTCCCATCGCTGTGGAGATTCCCGGCGCACCCGTCACCAGCACTGCGGATGGTAGTGAGCTGGCAGAATCACGACCAGAACCCGATGCTGCAGCTGCAGAAGCACCGGGCCCTGGCGCCGCCGAGCCGGATGGCGGGCCCGCCTCTGCAACGCCGGCCATTTCATCCGGCATGAGCTCACCGCACGTCGAGAAGAGTGACAGGGACACCGATGGTGAGGTAGAAGGCGATGGCATCCTCTGGCCTTCGGAACGTGAGCTTAACCGCGGCGCGGCCGCCCCGGACAGGCGCGCCTATAAGGCCCCGGACTTTGAGGGCAGGAGGAAATAAGCGTGTTGAGAGCGAAGTATCGCAAGACCGCAGTTGTCGGCACCGCAGCGGCCGTGCTTTTTGTCAGCGGTTGTTCCACCCTGCCGAATAACACTGGCCCGCAAGTAGTCGGTACCTACCAGCAGCAACCGGAAGGCCCGGAAGAAGTCATTGCACCGCAACCCGGCGATGACCCGGACTTGACGTTGCGCGATTTCTACCAGGCTTCCGCCGTGCCGGGAAACGATCATGAGGTCGCGCGCGGCTTTCTGACCGATAACGCCCGCGAAGCCTGGGACGCCAGCGGCGATGTGATGGTAGTCGATAGCTTGGACATCGTTACCGCGCCCGCTAGTAAGCAAAGCTCGAGGGATAATGAGCGTGCCTTCACGGTGCGCGGCACCATCATCGGCCGCCTTAAATCCGGCGGTGCGTACGTGCCGGAAAATGAGGGCTACGAGGCCGTCATCTACATGAAGATGCAAGACGATAGATGGCGCGTCGATGGCTTGCCGGCCGGAGTAGTAATGGAGCGCAATGAAATGCGCAATCACTACACCCCGCAATCGCTGTACTTCTTTAAGCAGAACAACGATGTGCTGGTTCCAGACCGCCGCTGGCTGTATAAGGGTGGCGAACAATCGGAGTCGACGCTCCTTACGCTGTTGATGGAGGGACCTTCAGCTAGCATCGCGCCCGCTACCCGCCGGGCAGCGGGGGAGAAGGTCACCTTCGCCGGCTATGACCGCGAACAGGGCTACCAATTCGAGGGTCTTGCTGACCTAGACTCCCATGATCGCACGCTCTTTGCGGCCCAGTTGGTGTGGACGCTTACGGAAGCAGGCCATACCGGCCCCTTCAAGGTCAAGGCCGATGGCGGTGACTTGGTGGAAGGCATGGATAGCCTGAGCGTGGATGACTTCGCGGACTATAACCCGGAGGAAAGCAGCACCTCTTTGTCTAAGCTCTACGCCCTCAATGAGGGCAACCTGCTCGAGGTAGACGATGGTGTGGCCGAGCACGTGAAATCCACGCTGGGCAGCAGCGGTGACGTGCAATCTGTGGATGTTGCCGATAGCGGCCTCGTTGCGGCCGTGCGCCGCAAGTCTAATAATGACTTTTCGCTGCAGATAGGCGAGCTTGACGGCCAGCTGCAGGATTCGGTGGACGGACCCACACTGGCACGACCGACCTTCGAGTACAACGGGCAAGCCGCGTGGACCGTGGTCGATGGCGATCGCATCGTGCGCGTGGTGCGCTCCAAGACTACAGGCCGCATCTCCGAATCCGAAGTGGATGCCCGCAGCATCGACGATATTGAGGGCGAAATCTCCGTTATCCGCTTGTCCCATAGCGGTGCGCGCGTGGCCATGATAATTGATGGACACGTGTATATCGCGGCCGTTGCTCAATCCAGCAGCGGTGATAAGCACATCGTCAACGCCCGCGAGGTAGGCCCCGAAGTATCCGGCTCGGCACTTTCGCTGGACTGGAATGCGGATGGCTCGCTCATCGTTGGCACTTCCTCAAGTCAGTCGCCCGTATGGCGCATCGAGCAGGATGGTTCCTCGGCTTCGACCATGCCTACCGGCAATATCACCGCCCCTGTGGTGGCCGTGGCAACCTCGCCTACCAAGCTCTTTATTACTGATTCGCACGCCATGCTTGAGCTTCCTTCCACCGTCATGGACGAAACCAACTGGCGCGAGGTCTCCGGCCTGCAGGGCCGGCGTTCTTCCCCTATCGTTTCTAATTAGCCGCCAGAGGGCCTGCGCGGCTGGGGGGAGGCGAGTATGAGCTTGGGGGAGCTTATTTTTCCGCGTGCCTGCGCTGGCTGCGGCGCGCCGGGCGAGGTTTTGTGCCCACAGTGCCGCGATCACTTGCGGCAGCCGCCCTACATGGTGGCACGACCCCGGCTACTGGGCGCGCCTGTCTATGCTCTCGGCCCTTATTCCGATATTCGTCGCCGCATCATTATTGGCATGAAGGAACGAGGCAATCAGCCGGTTCGCGAGTACGTGGGCGCCGTCTTCGCGGCTGGGCTCGCTCATTTGAGAGCCCGCGGCGATATCCCGCGCGAGTTCACCCTCATTCCCGCGCCGACTCGGCCGCGTTCGGCGCGGGCACGTGGGGGCGATCCGGTGTCCGCTGTGTGTCATGCCGCGGCGCAGCACCAGCGCGTGGGCGTGTGCGCGGCGCTTACTATGGGCCAGTCCACCGCGGACCAGTCCGAGCTCAATGCCCAGGATAGGTGGGCAAACCTGCAGGGCCGAGTTCGCGTGCGCACCCCAATTGCGCAGGTCCCTGCATTGCTTGCCGACGACGTCATTACCACCGGTGCCACCCTCGCCGCGAGCATCGCCGCCCTGCAGGCCGCGGGTGTAGAAGTCTGCGGGGCATTGGTCTTTGCGGATGCCTAGATAGGGCCGGTACCTACCCTCGAGGTGGGGGAGCGGATTGAAAATCCACCCTCTCAGGTCATAACCAGTGCTATCATGAGGAGTGTCACAGAGAGATAGTTACTGTGATTGATTCTAGTCCCCACTACTCAAGGGAGGCATCTCAATGTCCCAGCCAAACAAAGCTCAGGTAACGATTACGGGCCGCAACGTCGAGGTTCCCGAACACTTCCAAGAGCGAGTTAATGACAAGCTGGCCAAGATTGAACGCCTTGACCCCACCCTGACCTTCTTCCATGTGGAGCTACAGCACGAACCAAACCCGCGCCGTGACTCCGAGGCGGAGCGCATTCAGATTACCGCTACCGGCAAGGGGCACATTGCCCGCGCCGAAGCCAAGGAAGATTCCTTCTACGCAGCGCTCGAAACCGCCTTGGGCAAGATGGAGCGCTCCCTGCGCAAGGTGAAGGTGCGCCGTGAAAACGTCAAGAGTGGTCACCGGGCGCAAAAGGGCACCGGTGAGATTGCCGCTGAGATGGTGGCCCAAGCCGAGGCTGAGCGCGCCAAGGAAGAGCGCTACGTTGACCCTTATGCTGAGACAGTGGAGGACGTTCGACCAGGCCAGATTGTGCGTACCAAGGAGCACCCGGCTACCCCGATGAGCGTGGATGATGCCTTGAGCGAGATGGAGCTGGTGGGCCACGACTTCTTCCTCTTTATTAATGAGGAGAACAATAAGCCGTCCGTGGTCTATCGCCGCCACGCCTACGACTACGGCATTATCTCCCTATCGGAAGACGCTGAAGCTTAAAGAAGCTTCTACTTCTCTTAGTTAATGACCCTGCTGCGTGTATGCAGCAGGGTCGAATTTGTGGTTAGGGGAGGGGGTGCCGGCAAGCAGATTCCGGGGGTATACAGGCTGAACGGAGGCTGTGCGCTTGCCCTAGGTGCTAGGCGGGAGATGCTTTGTGAAAGCGAGTGAGTACAATAGCGACGAGTTAACTTTATTGTCGCGACTAGAAGGACTAACTAACCGTGTTTGGACTTTCCAAGCTGCTGCGCGCGGGCGAGGGCCGTACGGTCAAGCGCCTGGGCAAAATGGCAGACGATGTAATTGCCCTTGAGGATAAGTACGCGGAGCTTTCGGACGACGAGCTTAAGGCAAAGACCGACGAGTTTAAGACTCGCCTGCGAGACGGCGAGGAGATGAACGACATCTTGCTCGAGGCTTTTGCCACCGTCCGTGAGGCTGCTTGGCGCGTCCTCGATCAGAAGCACTACCGCGTGCAGATCATGGGCGGTGCGGCCCTGCACTTCGGCAACGTCGCCGAGATGCGCACCGGTGAGGGCAAGACCCTGACCTCGCTGCTGCCGGCCTACCTCAACGCCCTTGATGGCAAGGGCGTCCACATCGTGACCGTTAACGATTACTTGGCAAAGCGCGACGCCGAGATGATGGGCCGTGTCCACCGCTGGCTTGGTCTTTCCGTGGGCGTCATCCTGTCTGAGATGCGCCCGCCAGAGCGCAAGGCTGCCTACGATTGCGACATTACCTACGGCACCAATAATGAGCTGGGCTTTGACTACCTGCGCGATAACATGGTCCGCTCCCTTAATGATGTGGTCCAGCGCGGCCACAACTTCTGCATCGTGGACGAGGTTGACTCGATCCTTATCGATGAAGCCCGTACCCCACTCATCATCTCCGGCCCGGTTGACGGTTCCTCTCAGTTCTACAGCGTCTTTGCCCAGCTAGCACCGCGCATGCGCGAAGGCATCCACTACGAGGTGGACCACAAGAAGCGCACCATCGGTGTCCTGGAAGAGGGCGTGGAATACGTCGAGGATCAGCTCGGCATCGATAACCTCTACGCCCCCGAGCACTCCCAGCTGGTGTCCTACCTGAACAACGCCCTGAAGGCCAAGGAGCTTTTCACCCGCGACAAGGACTACATCGTTCGCAATGGCGAAGTCATGATCGTGGACGGCTTCACCGGCCGCGTGCTGGCCGGACGCCGCTACAACGAGGGCATGCACCAGGCCATTGAGGCCAAGGAGCAGGTGGAGATCAAAAACGAGAACCAGACCCTGGCTACCGTTACCCTGCAGAACTACTTCCGCCTGTACGAGAAGATCTCCGGCATGACCGGTACGGCAGAAACCGAGGCTGCCGAGCTGCACTCTATCTATGGCCTGGATGTGGTGCCGATTCCTACCAATAAGCCGAATCAGCGTGCCGATCACTCCGACCGCATCTACAAGACGCAGGAAGCTAAGTTCGCCGCTGTAGTGGACGATGTTGCCGAGCACGTCGAGTCCGGCCAGCCGGTTCTGGTCGGTACCACCTCCGTGGAGCGCTCCGAGTACCTGTCCCAGCTGCTGTCTAAGCGCGGCATCAAGCACAACGTGCTTAACGCTAAGCACCACGAGGAAGAGGGGCAGATCATCGCCCGTGCGGGCCGCCCCGGCACCGTCACCGTGGCTACCAATATGGCCGGCCGTGGTACCGATATCGTGCTTGGTGGTAACCCCGAGGTCATCCTCGATGAGAAGCTGCGCGAGCGCGGCCTCGATCCATTCGAGGATGAAGAGAAGTACCAGGAGGCCTGGGAAGCAGAAATCGATTCCGAGAGGGAGCGCTCCAAGAAGCTGGGTGACCAGGTGCGCGAGGCCGGTGGCCTCTACGTGCTGGGTACCGAGCGTCACGAGTCCCGCCGCATTGATAACCAGCTGCGTGGTCGTACCGGCCGCCAGGGTGACCCGGGTGAGACCCGCTTCTACCTGTCCATGCGCGATGAATTGATGGTGCGCTTCGTGGGCCAGTCCATGGAGAACATGATGAACCGCCTCAATGTGCCGGACGATGTCCCAATCGAAGCCAAGATGGTCTCGAACTCCATTAAGGGCGCCCAGGCGCAGGTGGAGAACCAGAACTTTGAGATGCGTAAAAACGTTCTTAAGTACGACGAGGTGCTCAACGAGCAGCGCAAGGTGGTCTACGCTACCCGTCACGACATCCTCGATGCCGGCGATATTCAAGACAATATCCGCGGCATGATTGATGACACCGTGTCCGCTTATGTCGCCGGCGCTACCTCCACCGGCTACGTGGAGGACTGGGATTTGGACGCGCTGTGGAATGCGTTGGATTCCCTCTACGGCCCCACCATTTCACATGAGGAGCTGGTGGAAGGCTCCGAGTATGGTTCCCCGGGTGAGCTTTCTGCTGAGCAGCTTCGCGACGCCTTGGTACAGGACGCCAATAATGAGTACGACAAGCTCGAAGAGTCTGTGACCGCCATTGGCGGTGAGCAGCAGATGCGCAATACCGAACGCATGGTCATCCTGCCGATCATTGACCAGAAGTGGCGCGAGCACCTCTATGAGATGGACTACCTCAAGGAGGGCATCGGCCTGCGCGCGATGGCGCAGCGCGACCCGCTGGTGGAGTACCAGAAGGAGGGCGGTGAGATGTTCAACGCCATGAACGATGGCGTGAAGGAAGAGACCGTCCGCCAGCTGTTTATGCTGCGCAAGCAGTTCAAGCAGCAGGAAGAGGAGCAGGCCGGCGAATCCGCTGCTACCGCTTCCGGCAACGGTGAGGGCACCGTAGAGGCATAGGCCTCGGCGTCTTTCCTCCAACCACGCCCAACCCCGCCCCGCCCCGCTTGTGATGAACTGGCCCCCGAAAGTTGGACTGGTTTAATTCTAGGCGGTTAGGGCTTCAAGGGTCTGATTTCGATATTGCATC
>NZ_JASPII010000015.1:0-58621 GCF_030229635.1 Corynebacterium marquesiae | reverse complement strand
GACGCCGGCGGACCATAGGTTGTTATCAACCGAGTGAGCTCTGCAGCTACCTGTGGGCCAGTAAAAGCGCTGGCAGCGGTAATTGACAGTAGGTAACGTGAGTGGTCATCAAGGAAATCTAGGACGTCTACTCTGGTGCCATCAGCCAGGAAGATGTGGGTGATGTCTGCCTGCCAGCATTCATTGGGCATGGCTGCTTCAAAGCGGATAAATGAGCTTTTGGGCTTCTTTTTCGGCTCCGGGCTAATAAGCCCCTCTTTAGCCAGGATACGTCGAATCGTAGAAGTAGAAGGGCTGCGTTTTCCGTCTCTTTCAAGGTGAAAGGCAATAGTTTCCGGACCGGCATCAAGCCCATGACGGGTGAGTTGGCGACGGATGGTAACAATTTCTGCCCGCAACTTATCTGGCACGGCCTGCGGATGAGTATGCGGGGCACGGGATTTCGGCGCGACGGCTTGCGCGCCACCAGCATCAAAAGCGTTGAGGATTTGATAGACGCGCTGCCGGGAAATACCAAAGTGTTTAGCTACCTTTGACGGGCTGCGCTTTTGCTCACGGACTGCTCGGACAATAGCCATATTGCGATTAGGACTGTTCATAGTGTCAAACATGTCCCGACTCACCAGTCAAGCATCACCCGACACGGTAAGGTAGCCCTAAGCGTCAAATATGTCGCGGCTGACCTGTCAAGCATCACGACGATTCCCTCAGCCACAGACTGTCAAATATGTCATGAACTCAGACACTGCTGGGGGCACCGTGCGAAAGCCTTGAGGCGTCGAGTTTCTCGCCGCTTCAAGGCTTTTTGTTTACGCTAGGACTGACCATGCCCCCACTCCGGAAAGGCTTAACCATGTCACTTCCCGCCCCTTCCCGCACGTCTTATGCCCTCGTTACGGGTGCCAGCCAAGGAATTGGCAAGGCCATGGCGCAGGATTTCGCAGCACTGGGATATAACGTCATCCTTGTGGCCCGCCGCCGCGAGGTCCTGGAGTCCATCGCCGCCGAGCTCGAGCAGCGCCATAATATCGAGGCCATTGCCCTGCCGGCGGACCTAGCGGTAGCCGACGACGTCGCCCGCGTGGCCGAGACCATCGCCACCCGCGAGGTGTCGATCCTGGTCAACTCCGCCGGCATCGCCAGCTTCGGCCCCTTCATGGACCAGGACTGGTCATACGAGACGACGCAGTTCGAGCTCAATGGAACTGCCGTCCACCACCTCACGCGAGCCGCCTTGGAGCAGATGCTGCCTCGCCGCAGCGGCGCCATCTGTAATGTCGGCTCTGCCGCGGGCAATATTCCCATTCCTAATAACGCCACCTACGTTTTCACCAAGGCGGGCGTCAATGCATTTACGGAGGCCCTGCACTATGAGCTGAAGGGCTCCGGCGTCTCGTGCACCCTGCTTGCCCCCGGCCCAGTGCGCGAGGCCACCATCGCAGAGGAAGACCAGTCGATCGTGGACAAGGTGGTGCCGGACTTTTTGTGGACCACCTACGAGTCGTGCTCCCAAGAAACCATCGAGGCCATGCGCCGCAATCAGCGCCGCGTGGTGCCCGGCCCTCTGTCTAAAGCGATGAATACCCTCAGCCAGGTGCTGCCCACCCCGGTGATTGCACCGCTGGTAGGCAGCTTCTACGCCAAGATGGGCTAGGCCCCGGCGCCTTCTAAGTCCTTGTCTTTGTCTTTGAGCACGCCGCCCTCGCCACGTGTTCGTTTGCGCTCTACCCAGAAGTCCGCATTCTTAATGCCCAAAGCTTCTGGGTCGAACTGCGGATCCTTGCCGGCTTTCTTCTGCTTTTCGTAGTCCTTGAGTGCCTTGATGGCGGGGACCTGCAGAAAAAGAATAGCGATGATATTGAGCCATGCCGTCGTGCCGACGCCGATATCGCCCAGCGCCCACGCCGCACCCGGAGTGGTGGTGGCGCCAACGATGACAGAAACAATAATCAGTGCGCGCAGAACCCAGATCAGGCCACGGCGGGCCGTGCGCGAGCGAACCCAACGGTTGAAGTAGGTCAGGTTGACTTCGGACATGTAGTAGTACGCCAGGACCGTAGTAAAGGCGAAGAAGGCAATGGAGACAGCAATGAAGGTTGGGCCCCAGCCGGCAAAAACACTATCGAGGCCGGACTGCACGTAGCCGGGGCCGACCTCGACGCCATCAGGAAGCGAGCCGTTGTAGACCACTTCGCCGTCCTCGGAGCTGCCGCGGAAGACGGTGTACATATCCGTAGAAATAATCATGAACGCGGTGGCCGAGCAGACAAAAAGCGTATCAACGTACACCGCGAAGGACTGCACAAAACCCTGCTTCGCAGGGTGGGAGACTTCGGCAGCCGCCGCGGACTGCGGGCCGGTACCCTGGCCAGCCTCATTGGAGTAGATGCCGCGCTTCACACCCCACATAATGGCCGCACCCAGCATGCCGGAGAATCCGGCTTCCATATTGAATGCGGACTTGAAGATGAGCCCGAAGACCTCCGGAATCTGCGAGAAGTTCATGCACATAACCACCACGGAAATCACGATATAAATGAGCGCCATAAAGGGCACGACAATGGTGGCGAAGTTCGCGATACGCTTGACGCCACCAATAATGATGATGGCCAGGATGCCCGCGAGGACGACGGCCGCCCAGGTGGAGTTGATACCCCAGGCGGTATCGGCCGCAGCGGCCACCGCATTGGCTTGGATGGCCGGCAGGAAGTAACTCGTCGCCAGGATCATGGCGACGGCAAATACGATGCCGTAGACCACCATGAACGGCGCGGCCTTAGTGTGCTTGTAGGCCTTTTCGATGTAATAGGCGGGCCCACCGCGGTACTCACCGGTGTCCTGATCCTTTTCCTTGTAAATCTGAGCCAACGTACATTCGATGAACGAGGTGGACGAGCCCAAAAGCGCCACTGCCCACATCCAGAACACGGCACCAGGCCCACCGAAGGCGATAGCCGTGGCCACGCCGGCGATATTGCCCACACCCACGCGGCCAGAGAGCGAGACCATCAAGGATTGGAAGGAAGACACGCCATCCGCGGACTTTTCTCCGTTAACGATCTGCTTGAGCATGTCCGGTAAACAGCGCACCTGCAGGCCGCGTGTCACCACGGTGAAATAAATACCCGCGCCGAGGCATAAAAACACCAAGACGGGGGACCAAATTACGGTATTGAGGGCATCGAGGAAGTTTGCCATCTGGTCTCTCCTAAGTCTGTCGCACCTCCGGGATGAAGAGCGATTAACCAAAGTATGCCGTAACTCACATCTACAAGTGAGGCAAATCACCTATTAATTTTATGCAGCACAGTGCCACACTCTTTAAAAGGTTGCGTTGTCCAGTAGCAATCGCCCCTACAGGGCAGCCCGGTTCGTACCCCATACAGGGGTAAAAGCACGCGGGCGTAGAATGGACCGCATGCCACATTCCGAGATAGCCGCAAAACACGACCGCCTCGTCTGGATCGATTTGGAGATGACGGGCTTGGACCCCGAACGTCACGTCATCGTCGAGGTCGCTGCCGTCATCACCGATAGCAACCTCAATATCCTAGGCGAGGGCATCGACCTCGTCGTCCATGCCACCGAGGATGAACTGGCACAGATGGATTCCTTCGTCACCGAGATGCACGCTAAGTCTGGGCTAGATAAGGAAATCCGCGAGTCCACCACCTCCATCGGAGAAGCCGAGGATGCCGTGCTCGCGCTCATCAATGAGCATTGCGATCCGGAGCACCCCGCTCCCCTAGCCGGCAATTCCATCGCCACGGACCGCACCTTCATCCGCGCTTATATGCCGCGGCTCGATAGCGCCTTGCACTACCGCATGATTGACGTCTCCACCATCAAGGAGCTTGCCCGTCGGTGGCACCCGCGCGCTTACTTCAACCAGCCCGATAAGGGCATGGCCCACCGCGCACTGCAGGACATTATCGAATCGATCCGCGAGCTGGACTTCTACCGCCGCAGCGTCTTCCGCACCGACGAGGGCCCCACCTCCCCCGAGGCGGAGGAGATCAAGGCCGAAACCACCGCTGATTACCAGGCGTTTTTGTAATTTAGGCGGCGTGAGTTAACCTATATCTCGTTGCTTTCACGCAGCGATGGTGGCTGTAGTTCAGCTGGTAGAGCACCAGGTTGTGATCCTGGGTGTCGCGGGTTCGAGCCCCGTCAGCCACCCCAAATGCCCGAGCCTTGTGCTCGGGCCTTTTCAGTTTTCCGCCTGCATGCTCGCCAGCAGCTCCTCCGAACGCGCCCGACCGGCCACATCTGGCATGTCTCCGGTCACCACAAACTCGCTAACACCCAGCCGCTTGCCGACGCCCCTAAGCTCCTCCCCCACTTCCCTCACCGTTCCCCACATGTCATGGGCCAGCGCCTCCTCAATGCGCCGGCGCTGCTGCCCCGTCAGCGCATCCATGTCCAGCTCTCCTGCAGGCCGCAGGGCCGCGAACTCGCCGGTAGATTGCGCGAGTGCCTTGGCATAGGCCTCCGGTAACAACAGATCACGGGCGGCCGCGGACGTATCGGCAACGGCAATATTGAGCGAGGAGATGATAGGTGGGGCATCGGCAAGCGCATGCTCCCGATACACCCGCGCGGCTGCCTCCTGCGTGGCCACCGGACCACCCAAGATGACGCCGAGCCCCATCTTGGCCGCAACCATGGCCGATCGAAAGCCCGCCAAGACGTAGATCGGAGTGCCCGCATACTCCGGCCGCACCGTCACCGCCTCCTCGCCGCGCAGGTAGCGCAACAGCGTTTCCAGCTCCGTCTCAAAGCGCTGCTTCACTTCAGCCGGTTCCCCCTGGCGCAGTGCCCGCCGCACCGGGCCGGTAAAGCCAACAGAGGAACCAATTCCAATATCGATGCGCCCGGGATACAGCGCCTCGAGGAGGTTAATCTGCTCGGCCACCAGAAACGGCGGATGATTCAACAGCATGATGCCGGCCGTTCCCACCCGAATGCGCTGCGTGTGCGCCGCCACGTGCGCCGCCAACATACCCGGCTGGCCTACCGGAATTCCTGGCACACCGTGGTGCTCGGCCACCAGAAATCGCCGGAAACCAAGCCTCTCCACGTGCCGCGCGTGCTCAGCCACTTGGTCCAGCGGGCCGGCCGCCCCGCGGTCTAAAACAGAAAAGCGCATGGCCACCACTGTAGCCATGCGCTCATCGTCTGCGCCGCTCTTGGGCGCTACTGATTGGCGTCTGCGTTGCCTTTGGACCACTCGTCCCAGGACATATTCCAGTCACCTAGGCCATCCAGCGCATTAAGCGTTTCACCGTAGGTATTGAACACGCGCACCACGTCGCCACGCTTCATCGTCTCCTGGAACCACTGGGCGGCCTCCGGCGTCACGTTGATGCAGCCATGGGAGGTATTGGTATTGCCCTGCGCCCATACGGACCACGGAGCGGAGTGGACATAGATACCGGAATAGGACATCTGGGTAGCCCAGTCCACGGTCGTGCGATACCCACCCTCGGCGTAGGAAAGGCCGAAGGTCTCAGAGTCCATCAGCAGCTGCGGGTACTCGTCACCGATGATGTAGCGCCCGTTCGGCGTATCGTACTGATAATCGCGGCCTAGCGAGACCGGGATGGCGCGCAAGAACTTCTTATTCTTGAAGACCTTCATGGTCTTGGTGGCGTTATCAATAATCGCAACGGTGCGGTCCCCAATGGTGAAATTGGTCTTGGCGTTCTCGCCGCCATAGATTCCGCCGCCTAGGTCCTTGCCGTACTGGTCCACCTTCACCTCAACCTTAGTGCCTGGCTCCCAGTAGTCCTTCGGACGCCAGCGCACCTCCTGGTTGTTGACCCAGTAGAAAGCGCCCTTAACCTCTGGGTTGGTGGTCACAGTAATGGTCTTTTCAGCTGCCTTGCGGTCCGTAATCGGCACACCAAAGTTCACACCAATGACCTGGCCTACGCCCACCTCAGAGTCCGGGATCGGAGTAAGCGAGACTTCGGCTACGCCCGCTGCTTGCGGGGTGGAAAAGCTTAGGTTCTTCTTATTGCCATCCACATCGGAGGCGACGATGGAATAGGTGTGGTTATAGCCCATGTCCTCCGCAGTAGACCAAGTCTTGGCATCCTTGGAGAGCTTTTCTTTGACTTCCACGCCCATTTCATTGGTCATGGTGACGCTCTTGAGCTTGCCGGAGGTCTCCACCGTTACCGGCTTCGACGGGTCTACGTTCTGCGCCCCGTCCTTTACGGAAACCTTCAGGCCGTCCTTTTTCTTTTCGGACTCTTTGCCTCCATCCTTCGCGCCGCTCGCGCTCGCGGCGACGGTGGATTCTTGGTCAGCGGTTTGATCCTCGGCAGAGGAATCAGAGGAGCAGGAGGCGGCGGCTAGGGAAATGCACGCAACGCCCGCGGCCGCGATGAGGCGGCGCGCAATAGGGAGGGAATGTTTCACTGAGTTGCCCTTAGACACGTAATTGCTGCTTTCAAAGACCAATTTAGATTAGCGTCTCGTTCCAGCAATTACCAGAAGCCACTTCAGGCATTAACCAATTCGTTATAGACCCCTAAAAACACGCCATAACCAGGCGATTTTACACTTTTCAAGAATGGCTGCTAGAGTATCTACTCGTTGCACAGAGAGCCACACGGCAGGAAGTCAACAATGCGCCATTAGCTCAATTGGCAGAGCAACTGACTCTTAATCAGTGGGTTCGGGGTTCGATTCCCTGATGGCGCACCACTTAAAAATTTAAGTTAAAAAATTAGGCCGGGCAATAGCCCGGCCTTTTTGTTATCTCACCCGCAGCGGGGCAATGAGTGGAGCGCCGCCATGCTGGACGACGTCCGCCTCTACCCCATACACACCTTCCACGAGCTCTCCCGTGAGAACGTCCGAAGGTTTGCCCTGGGCGCGAATATGGCCCTTTTTGAGCACTACCAGCTGGTCGCACATGCGCGCAGCCAGGTTAATATCGTGGATGGCCACCAAGCCCAGGCTGCCGTCACGCTTCGCCTTGGCACGCACCTCGTCCAATACAAAGATCTGGTGATGGAGATCGAGGGCGGAGGTAGGTTCGTCGAGAAGCATCAGGCCTGGGTTGCCCACCAACATCTGCGCCACCGCCACCAGCTGACGCTGGCCGCCGGAAAGCTCGTTGAGGTAGCGCGAGGCAATCGCGTCCAGCCCCAGCGAGTGCAGCACCTCACCGGTGCGCGTAATCGGGTCCTCGCAGGCTTCACGGCGCGCAGAGATCAGCACTGCCTCAAACGCCCGCAGCGCGGCCGTGCTCGTGAGATCCTGCGGCACGTAGCCGATGAGCTGCCGGCGGCGCTTGCCGCGCGGGGCCGTACCATCGACGCGGAAATCCACCTCGTCCTGGCAGCCGCGGTGGACGCCGGCCAGGGACTTGATAAGCGTGGTCTTGCCGGAGGCATTCGGCCCCAGCAGGCCCACCAATTGCCCGCCGTGGAGTTTTTCCACATCCACGGACTCCAGCACGCGGTGCTTGCCATAGGCCGCACTCAGCCCGGAAATAGTCAGTTCTACGTCCACAGTGCCCTCCTTCGGGTCATGACGATGGCAATGAAGAATGGCACGCCCAAAAGCGAGGTAACGATACCAATGGGAATAGCCAGGCCCGGCTTAATCATCAGGCTGACCGCATGCGCGGCACACATCACGGCCGCGCCCGCCGCCATTGAGGCCGGCAAGAAGTAGCGCTGGTCCTCGCCCACCAGCATGCGGGCAATATGCGGGCCGACCAGACCAATGAAACCGATGATGCCGGCAAAGGCCACGGTCGTCGCCGCGACGAGCGACACCACGATGAGCACCACGATGCGCAGGCGGGAGGTATTAACGCCCATGGCGGTGGCGCGGGCATCGCCAAGCCGCAAAGCAGTAAGGCGCCAGCCCAGCGCCCACAGAATGGGCAGGGCGATAACCAGCACGGCCGCCAGCACGCCGTTGGCCGCCCAATTGGCGCGGGTAAGAGAGCCCATGGACCAAAAGACGATCTGTTGCAGCGCCTCGGCCGAGGACTGGTACTGGATAAGCGCCAGCATGGCCTGGAAGAAGAACACCAAGCCGATGCCCAGCAGCACCATGGTTTCTGCCTTCGCGCCACGGATGACGGCCGCGATAACAATAATGGCCGTAGCCACCGCGGCAGCAAGCCACGCCATCAGCGCCAGGTTGAACTGCGGCTGCGCAATCAGCTGCCACTTGAGCACGATGGAGGTGGCGCCGCCAAACGCGGCGGCCGCAGAAATGCCGAGGGTAAACGGCTCGGCTAGCGGGTTATTGAGGATGGTCTGCATCTCCGCGCCGGCCAAGGACAAGGCCATACCGATAAGCACGGCCATCACGGCCATAGGCAGGCGCAGTTGCCACAGCACCGTGCGCGTCTGGTCCTCCAGACCCGCGGGATTCACAATGCCCTTTATTACCTCGCCAGGACTGATATCAATTGCACCGACGAAGTTGCTAATGACAAATGCGGCGGCCGCAATCAGGGTCAGGCCCGCAACGATGCCTATGCGTTGCCAGGTTAACTTCTTATGTTGCCGCGCGAGGGCGGCTACCTCTGCGCCCTCCATTAGTTGGTGCTAAAGAAGGTTCCCTCACCAGAGACCGGCGAGTACTTTTCTTGCGCATCCATCCACTGCTTGGCGACGTCCATATCGGTATACGCCTCCGGGTCGATCCACTCCGCTACCTGCAGCAGTGCCAGGTAGTTAAACGGCGAATTATAGAACTGGTGCCACATGCTGTGCAGGTGATGCTCCTTAACCGCCCGCAGCTTATCGAAGCCGGCCTGCTTCTCCGGAAGCTTCGCAATGCTGCCCTTGGCTTCCTTTTCATCAATGCCGTAACCCACTGCAGCGTATCCGACAGGGTGGCCTTCATCGTCCTTCATCTCGGACCAATCGCCACCGGTGGCGATGATCATATCCGGGTCAGATTCCAGGACCTTTTCCGGGGTGATTGTGCCGGACTCGCCCGGAATGACTTTATCGCCGATATTCTCACCACCGGCCGCGTTGACCAGCTGGGAGATATTGGAATCGTTCCAGGAACCGCAGCAATCGGACACACCTGCTGCTCTCCAAACGAAAGTCTTTGGTTTATCTTTTACCTTCTCTGCGCGGTCCTCGACCAAATCCACGGTCTTTTGCCAATCCGAGTTAAATTCCTCAGCGCGATCCTCTTGGCCAAAGATCTCGCCGAAGATGTCCATAGTCTTGGGCGTATTCTCCAGCGGGTCGCGGCGGAAATCGGTGACCGCATACTTCAAGCCAGCTTGGTCCATCTTGTCGGTCAGACCAGCTTCGCGGGAGGCATCATATTGATCCAGCGAGAGGACAATGAGGTCCGGGTCTAGGCTCACGAGTTTTTCCACGGTGACATCGCCCTTGGTAAAGCCGCCGATTTCTGGCACCTCGTTGACGGAGGGCAGCTCCTTTTCCAGCGCGTTGTAGTAATCCGGCACGTTTTGTTTGAGGTCCGTGCCGATACCAACGACCTTGTCCAGCGGATTATCGGTATTGAGTACGCCGGTAGCAAAAAGCGATCGGCCCTCCCCCAAAATCACGCGATCGGGAGCCTTATCCAATTCCACGTCACGGCCGGTGATATCGGTGAAGGAGAACTCAGCATCGCCGCTGGAGCCGCCAGTTACTTCCTCAGCTGCGCCGCAGCCGACGAGTGCGGTTGCCGATGCCGCCACAACCGCCATCACCTTGAAGGGGGTATGAGCCATTTTTAGTCCTTGGTCGTTGGATGCCCTCGCGGCTAACGCGAAAGGCCTTACATAGGACATCCTAACCTGATTAAGTAAGGCAATCCAAACCTAAACGGGTTCACCGTTAATCATGTAGTCTTCCGGCTCTCCCTTGGGCACCTGGGTACCGTCCGACATGGTGCGATCTTCCAGCTCTCCATCCGGATCCACGATCGCGATATCAAAGCCGGACTCGCGGATGCGGCGCAGCCCCTCCTTCAGCATGCGTCGGCCCATGCGGTTTGTACCGGTGATATGCGATAGCTCGAGCACCACCGTGCCCTCGCCAAAATCTGACTCCATCAGCTCGTACAAGATGGTCTCGGCCGCGTTGAAGTTGATCAAGCCCTGCAGATAAATGACGGTCAGCTCCGCATCCTGCTCCACCTTACGCACCGGGTTTACGCCATAGCGCTCATCCGTAGACATCAGGTGCAGGCCCATGTCCTTAGACAGCAGCTTGAACGCATCCACCCCGCGCACCGAGTTGCCTTCCTTGTTCAGTCGCGGCGAGAATGTCGCCACGCCCAACTGGCCCGGCAGCGTGCCCAACAGACCGCCCGAGACGCCCGACTTCGCCGGGATACCCACCTCGGCCATCCACCGTCCGGCGCCGTCGTACATGCCGGCCGAGCTCATTACCGATAGCGTCAACCGGCACACGTCCGCGTCCAAAATTTTGTCGCCCGTCACCGGCTGCACGCCGCCATTCGCCAACGTTGCCGACATCACGGCCAGGTCCCGTACCGTCACCACAATCGAGCACTGCTCGATATAGGTTGACACCGCATCGTGCGCCTCATCCTGGATGATGTCGTAATTGCGCAGCATATGCGCCAGGGAGAGGTTGCGGTCGCTGACTTCGAGCTCGGAGTCGCGCATGGGGGCGTCGATAAGCAAATCGCGTCCCGCCAACCGAGAGAAATAGGTGCGCAGGCGCTCCACGCGCTCGGCCGGCTCCGAATCCACGCCATTAATTAACTGCGTGACCGCAATCGCGCCCGCGTTAATCATGGGGTTGACCGGCCGGTGATCATCACGGTTGAGCGAAAGCTCATTAAAAGCCTCCCCCGAAGGCTCCATGCCCACAATCTCACGCACCGCAGAAAGGCCCAGCTCCTGCAGCGCCAGTGCGTAGACAAACGGCTTGGACAAGGACTGCAGGGTAAATTCCACCTCATCATCGCCCGCTGAGTAGACGTGGCCGGTGGTGGTGCACATCGCGGCACCGAGGTATTCGGGCTCAGCCTTGGCCAGCTCCGGAATATAATCCGCCACGGCACCGTCGCGATTATCGCGCACTTTGGTGAGGATTTCCTGCAAATAAAAAGGGATTGGTGTCTTCATCCCAACCCAGCCTACGAAAAAAGTCCCCGCAGTGTGCGAGGACTTCCATATTTTAGTGGCGCTCGGACAGCAGGCGCTGCAGCTCCTTCAGGTCGCTCTTGCGACGGCGAGAGCGGAAGACCGAGAAAGCAATCAGCCCAACCACAGCGGCGCCGACGCCGCCCAGAGCCATCTGCACGTTGCGGTCCTGCAGCTTATCGGTAGCCGCGTTCTTAGCCTCGTTGGCAAAGTTCTGCGGGTTGCTGCGCTGTGCCAGCTCGTCCAGGGTGCCGGCCAGCTGGCGGCGGGTGCGCTCGATATCGCGCTGAATGTCTTCAATATTGCGTGCCACGAAGTTCTCCTCTTAACTTAGGTTCGCTCTTAACGGGGTCATTCTACCCCGCCAGCCCAAAAGCGTGCAGCCCGGGCGGTAAGTAAGGTGGAAACTATGACTGAAAACCGTTTGAATGTTGGAGATACCGCCCCTGCCTTTGCGCTTGCCGACGACGCCGGAAACACCGTTTCCCTCGCCGATTACGCAGGCCAGCGCGCACTGGTCTACTTCTACCCCCGCGCCAATACCCCGGGCTGCACCAAGGAAGCCTGCGATTTCCGCGATTCCCTGGAACAGCTCAATGATCTCAATATCGCCGTCGTGGGTATCTCGCCCGATAAGCCGGAGGCGCTGGCGAAGTTCCGCGCGGACCACGAGCTCAACTTCCCGCTGCTCTCGGACCCAGATAAGTCTGTCATGACCTCCTACGGCGCGTTTGGGGAGAAGAAGAACTACGGCAAGGTCGTCCAGGGCGTTATCCGCTCCACCTTCTTGGTCGAGCCGGATGGCACCATCGGCCAGACGCACTACAACGTCAAGGCCACCGGCCACGTCGCCCGCGTGATGAAGGGTCTTAGCTAGCGCCGGGGCACCCGTCGGTGCGTTGTACCTCGCCTGCGATCTCACTCGGCGCGACACCGCCGCGGATGCCGAGCGCATTGACCAGGCCAGCTCCCTTATCCACAGCGTCGTCGCGCAGCTCAATTGCGCAACTGCGGGCGACTCGGACGACTTTGATGCCGTGGTCGTAGAGATTAAGCGCCTGCTCGTTTCGTACCTTTTTGCCATTGCGGGCTACTGGGGAAGTTGACGCTTAAACAAGTTATCCACAGTTGCGGACGTCTTCGCCTCAGCTCGCCCGCCGGCTCTGCTTAAAGTTGCAGCTATGAGCGCACTGCAGGCCTATGCCACCAATATTGCCTCGGCGATGGACATCCTCGCCGAGGCCCACGGCATGCCTGAACGCGCCCTTCTCGAGCTTGGTTTGCCGGACGTGGAAGCGCGCGAACTGCGCGCCATGGCCGAAGTCTATTTCGGCACGACCGGCTTTAGCCGCAAGCAACGCCACGCGGCTACAGCCGCCCGCCACCACGACCTCGTAACGCTCAAGCTCATCGAAAAATACGTCTCCCGGCTGCGCAGTAAACGTGATGCCTGGAACTTGCGCGTAGAATTATGCCGCCTGCGCGGGCCAGCCTCCGAAATCGCGCGCCGCGCCAAGCAGCGCCTGCGCGACCTCCGCCCGCGTCGCATGCCGCCCCGCGAGGGAGTGCAGTTGCTGCGCCGGCCGAATGGTCCGTGGACGATGCGGATTACTGCCCCGTCGGCCTTCCTCGCGGAGTTCGACGCCGCGCTCGACCCCGACCGCCCACTCGATTCCCTACGCGATCTCCTTCGCGGCTCGGGCGCCCCTTCCGCGCGCACCACAACCAATGTCATCATCCCGCTCAACGCGCTGGACCGCATTTTGGACGGCGATGGTGAAGAAGTCACCCTGCGCCTAACGAATGGCGCCACCATTACCGGCGCCGAGCTGGTCGAGCGCACCTTCACCGAGCATGGTCTAGCCACCCTTATCCACCCCGTCAAGGGCCCAGTCAACCTGTATCGCACGTCGCGTTACGCCACCGAGAAACAGCGGCAGATGGCCGCGGCCGAAAATCCCACCTGCCCGTGGCCGCCGTGCAACCACCCGGCGGACAAGGCCCAGATCCATCACCTCAAGGCGTGGAAACACGGCGGGTTGACCAATATGGAGAACCTGACGGTGTGCTGCCCCTACCACAACGGGGTCAACCAAGATGATCCCAATGCCCCGCCACTGCGCGGGCGCCTTGCCCGAGTCAATGGCAAGGTCCGCTGGGTTCGTTAGCGCTGCCTCTGCGAGGTAGCGCTACTCGGCGTGTCATCGGCCATAAGAACATCGTGGACAAGGTCGCGCGCGGCGTTTAACGCATCACGACCAGAGTCAGAATGGCCGTCGGTAGCGAAGACCTGGCACTCGTGATCGGGGATCACCTCCGCGCGGCGGGTTATACCACGCTGCGAGGTATAGGCATCAAAGAGGTTATCGATGCTCAGGGCTAGTCCTCGCTTTTCAGTTGCTCGCGCAGCTGTTGGAAGTACTCGCGGGCAGCCTGGGGCTGCGCGGTGGAGTGCTGGCCCTGCTGCGCCTGCGGCTCTGCCTGCTGGTTCTCGGAGCGTTGCTGCTCAGCGCGCTGGGAAGCGGCGATGGCTTCGCGCTTAGCACGTTCGGCCTGACGCTTAGATTCGCGCTCGATTTCTTCAGCACGGGAAGGCTTCTTAGGCTGCGGGCGACGGCGTTGGGACGGCTCCTCGGCGGAGTCGAGTGCACGGTTGGCCATGAGCACGTCGCGCATACCGCTGAAAAGATCGCCCATCCCCTGCGGGTTGGAGGGCATGTAGAGAACGGACGCCTGGCCGTTGTGAGAGACGTCGACCATTGCGTCGAGGTACTGGGAGACCAGCATGAGGGCTTCGGGGGACTCTTCCACGCCGGCGTCGCGAAGCATCTCGTACTGCTGGGCAATGCCCTCGACGATTTCCTTACGCTGGTCGGCGACGCCGCGGCCCTGCAGCTTCTTCGCCTCGGCTGCACCCTCAGCCTCCTTCACCACGCGGATCTTTTCAGCCTCCGCCTGGGCGACGGCCGCCTCGCGCTCGCGCTGCGCTGCGTTAATGGAGTTCATGGACTCGCGCACGCGGGAATCGGGGCGAATATCGGTAACCAAGGTATTGACGAAGTTCCAGCCATATTCGGCCATGTTGTCGCGCAGGGAGGCCGCAACATTGCGGGCGATGGTGTCCTTGGAGGAGAAGGAATCATCTAGGTTCATATTCGCTACGGAGGAACGAACATTGTCCTGGACGTAAGCCACAATCTGCTGCTCGTGATTGGAGAGCATGTAGTACGCCTCGCGTTCGCGGCCCTGGACTACCTCGTATTGCACGGCGACAGGGATCTGGACGAAAACATTGTCCTTCGTCTTGGTCTCCACCATCACATCCAGCTGGCGCACCTGCAGCGAAATCTTATCGCGCACACGGTCCACCCACGGCAGCTTAAAGTGCAGGCCGGCATGCGCCACCTTTTGGAATTTACCTAAACGCTCCAAGATGGCGGCTTCCCGGGTGCGGACGATGAAATAGCCATCAAAAAGGGTGCCCAGGATAATCAGCACGATGAGGACTACAACCATAGTTGCGATCATTGCTTCTCCCTAAAAATCGTATTGGTCACTAGTATTTTCGCATAGGAAAAAGTGAAACGCTAGTGATCGTCGATAAGCGAAAAGAGCCTGCCCAAGATGGTTGCGCCGTCTTCTCTAATGCCGTTGTGCTGGAACTCATTGCTAACCCACGGCCGCAGGTCTCCCAGGTGCGCGGCCGTAGCCAAGGACTCCTCGAGCGGGACGAAAATATCATCGACGTAGATGGCCGCGGCTGTGGTCGGCACCTCGCCCAACGCATAGGGCGGGGAGAATTCATGGCGGGCGAGGCCATGGGCGGCGTCGGCAAACGCGTGCAAAGCTGGGTCCTCGTCGAACTGCCAGGGAAAGATGTGCTCGCCGGTTAGCCACGTACCGGACTCGGCAAACTCGGGGAACTCCTCGCGCACGCGGTGCGCCGCCCAGTTCGTAGTGGCCTGGCCACCGGCGCCGCCGTAGATGGATTCATGAATGGCGGCATATAACGGGCCGCCCGCAAAGCTCACGCGCTGGCCGACGTCCGCCAGGAAATCACCCCGCAACCGCTTCTCCCCCGCCACGGTGCGGAAGGGCTCTTCGAGCAGATAGGCAAGCGAATCGAGGCCGGTGCCGCGGCCGAGCTCGATGCCGATGGTACGAAAGCGCAGCGCGGACAGGCACTCACCGGTAGGTAGCCGCTCATCTGAATTGTCCAGGTGGGAAATGATCTCCTCGATACGGCCCTGCGCCCACGGGAATTCGCGGTAGAACCGCTGCTGCCGGGCCTTAAGTTTGCTAAAGGTAGCGCGGTAGAGATCGTCCGCGCCCTTCAAGGTGGGGATGCCGCCGGTGAAGAAAGCATGCTCGACGCGCTCCGGCGCCTGGGAGAGGTAGGCGGTGATGCAAAAGCCGCCGAAAGACTGTCCGAACAGCGACCACTTCTCGAGGCCGAGGTGCTCGCGCAGGCGCTCGGCATCGCGGACGATATTGTCCTGGCGCAGCAACGCCAAGTGCTTGGCGGTGCGCTCTGCGGCCGGGCTAAGTGCATCAATACGGTGCGAGCGGCCGGTGCCCCGCTGATCCATGAGGATAACGCGATAGCGCTCTAGCGCCTTGCCAATCAACCCCGTAGGCGCCAGCGGCCGGGGTGCTGGGAAACCAGGCCCGCCCTGAAGATAAAGCAGCGCAGGCAGGTCCTCTCCGCCGGGCGGAATGATTTCGCGGGCGTAAAGCCCAAAAGTCCCGTGGGGATTGGAATAATCCCACGGGACTTCTAGGTGGTGCTCTTTAATTGTGTGGCCGAAGCGGCGATAGGAGGTCATGTCCTCCCAGGCTAGTAGACTTCCAAGCCTTTCGAGCGGAAGACGTCGCGGATTTTCTCCACGTCCTCCGGCTTAGGTGGCTTCGTGTCAGCTAGCTGGTAGTTCATTCCCAAGCTATCCCACTTGTCCTTGCCCATATTGTGGAAAGGCAGAACCTCAACGCGCTCAACGTTGGACTTCCAACGCGCCACGATATTGGCCACATTTTCCACGTTCTCTGGCGAGTCCGTGAGGTCTGGCACCACCACGAAGCGGATCCACACCGGTTTGCCTATCTTGTTCAGCCTGTCGCCGAAGTCCAGCGTGGGCTGGAGTTCGCGCTGAGTGACCTTGCGATAGGTTTCCTCGTCGCCCGACTTGACGTCGAGAAGCACGAGGTCGATATTGTCCAGGTCCTCGTCACGCAACCGCGCACCGAGATAACCGGCAGTATCGATGGTGGTGTGGATGCCCGCATCGTGAACTTCCTTGAGCACGCGGCGCGTGAAAGAAAGTTGGAAGAGGGGTTCACCACCGGAGATGGTGAGACCGCCACCGGAAGCGTTGAAGATTGGCTTATAACGCTTAATGCGCTTGACCACATCCTCGACCCGCTCCAGCGTGCCGGTCTTCATCTCCCAGGTGTCTGGGTTATGGCAGTACTGGCAGCGCAGTGGGCAGCCGGACATGAACATCGTCATGCGGGTACCCGGGCCATCGACGGCGGTCACGAGCTCCCAAGAGTGCACGAGGGCAATATCGCCGGTACGGCGCGCCTCCATGAGTTCGGGGCGGGTAATGTCATCGAATTGAGCGTCATTTCCCAGGCCCGCGGCCGCGCCGCGGACTCGCTCTCCCTCTTCAGGAGAGAGGGTAACGACACCAGTAACGCCATCTGCCATGATTAGGAACCCTGGTGGAAGGTACGGGAGATAACGTCGAGCTGCTGCTCCTTGGTCAGCTTCACGAAGTTGACTGCGTAGCCAGAGACGCGAACGGTGAGGTTCGGGTACTTCTCTGGGTGCTCAACGGCATCTTCCAGGGTGGACTTGTCCAGCACGTTGATGTTTGCGTGGTACAGACCGGAGTCCATTTTGTTAGCCTCGCGGTTTGCCTTCATGCTTGACATACGCTGTTCGAAAGTTGGGGTTGCCATGATTTTCTCCTTTTCGAGATGGTTGAGGGGATGAGTGGTTCTTAGTCTTCCATGATGAAGCCGGCGTCCAGCACGCCCACCAGGTTGGTGATGCGCTCTTCTGGAGTGCGGCCCAATCCGGAAGGAGTGATGGTGTTGGTCAGCGAGATACCGTCGAGGGCATCCTTGTAGTCCAGCTTGCCGACCGACAGCATGGACGCGACCATACCGTGGCTGTCAGCACCGTTTTCTGGGTTAGCACCCGGGGAGAACGGCGTGCCAGCCTTGTGGCCCGACGGGAAGGCGCCTGTTGCCTTGCCGTAGACCACGTTCGAGGTAATGGTCAGCACGGACTGGGTTGGGATGGCGTTGCGGTACATCGGGATGGCCTTAATCTTTTCCATCACGGTGTGGACAATGGTAGCGGCGATATCATCGGCGCGGTCGTCATCGTTGCCGTAGAACGGGAAGTCACCTTCGGTGACGTAGTCCGTAATCAGGCCGGTCTCGTCGCGCACCGGGGTAACCTTGGCGTACTTAATAGCAGCCAGGGAGTCGGCAACGATGGACAGGCCGGCGATGCCGCAGCCCATGGAGCGGACGATATTGGAATCGTGCAGCGCCATCTCGACTGCCTCGTAGGCGTACTTGTCGTGGGAGTAGTGGATGATGTTGAGGGCTTCTACGTAGGTGCCAACAACCCAGTCCAGCATCTCCTCGTACTTCTGCCAAACCTCGTCGAAGTCCAGCGGGCCGTCGCCCTTGATGGGCTCGTAGCCTTCGACAACCTGCTTGCCGGTTACCTCATCGCGGCCACCGTTGATGGCGTAGAGCAGAGCCTTTGCGGCGTTCACACGAGCGCCGAAGAACTGCATCTGCTTGCCAACTTCCATCGGGGAGACACAGCAAGCAATTGCGGCGTCATCGCCCCACTGCTCACGAATCTGGCGGTCAGACTCGTACTGGATGGAGGAGGTCTCAATGGAGATGTGGGCACAGAATTCCTTGTAGCCCTCTGGCAGCTTCGGATCCCAGAAGATGGTGATGTTTGGCTCAGGTGATGGGCCAAGGTTCACCAGGGTCTGCAGCAGACGGAAGGAGGTCTTGGTGACCATGTGGCGGCCGTCGTTGCCAAAGCCAGCGTCGGACCAGGTTGCCCAGTATGGGTCGCCGGAGAAGATCTGATCGTAGTCGATGGTGCGCAGGAAGCGAACGATACGCAGCTTGAGAACCAGGGAGTCGATGATCTCCTGGGCGTCTTCCTCGGTGATGATGCCAGCGGCGAGGTCGCGCTCGAAGTAGCAATCGAAGAAGGCGGACAGGCGGCCGATGGACATTGCGGCGCCATCCTGGGACTTAATGGAAGCCAGGTAGCCGAAGTAAGTCCACTGCACTGCCTCGTGAGCGGTCTTGGCCGGCTGGGAGATGTCGAAGCCGTAGGACTCAGCCATCTTCTTGAGCTTCTTCAGGGCCTTGATCTGCTCGGAGTGCTCCTCGCGGAAGCGTGCCCAGTGCTCAGAGAAGCCAGCATCTGCGACGGAATCGCGGGAAGCCTGCTTTTCCTCAATCAGGTAGTCCACACCGTACAGTGCGACACGGCGGTAGTCGCCGATGATGCGGCCACGGCCGTAAGCATCCGGCAGGCCGGTGATGATGTGTGATGAACGAGCAGCGCGGATGCGCGGGGTGTAGATATCGAAGACCGCATCGTTGTGGGTCTTGCGGTAGCGGGTGAAGATCTTCTCCACCTCAGGGTCTACTTCCTTGCCCGCTTCAGCAATAGCCTGCTTAACCATGCGCCAGCCACCGAAAGGCATCATGGCGCGCTTCAGCGGGGTATCAGTCTGCAGGCCGACGATGACGTCGTCGTCCTCTGAGATGTAGCCGGCCGGGAAGGCGTCGATATCGGTCGGGGTGTGGGTGTCAACGTCGTAAACGCGCTGCTCGCGCTCGACGGACAGGTACTTCTTTTCCAGAGTGTCCCAGACACGCTCGGTCTTCTCGGTCGGGCCTGACAGGAAGCTGGAGTCGCCGTCGTACGGCGTGTAGTTGCGCTGGATGAAGTCGCGGACGTTGATGCCCTCGGTCCACGGACCGGACTCAAATCCCTTCCAAGCTTCAAACTGTTGAGGCTGCGTTGCGGTAGTCATAATTCCCTTCTCTCGGGCGAATTTCTATCAGGGGATAAATGCCGCTTTCTTCGAGCCACAGCACCAAGCCCCTCTGGCCCCAATTGTTGACTAGTTCCCTGGTAATAACAAGTCTCGCAAACGTTTGAATACCAGGTAATAAACCGGTCGTGTTGTTTCGCAGGTGAGTGATTTTATGCAGTACGCACGTACGTCTTATATCGGGGGTGAAATAGCCCCGAACGTGTTCCTCATCACGGTAAGATTTTGGCCGCTACCTGCACGAACCTCTACTGTTAAAGCCGTTCAGCTTCGCTTCCGCACAAAGGAGGACTTCGTGGCTTCGCAGCCCAAGCATCCAGTAGATATTGTCCCGCCCGCCCCCAAACTAGCTGCCTTGGGTTTACAGCATGTGCTGGCGTTTTATGCCGGCGCGGTCATCGTCCCGCTGCTCATTGCCGGCTCGCTCAATCTGGATGCGGAAACCACCATCCACCTCATTAATGCGGACCTGTTGACCTGTGGCATAGCGACGATCATTCAATCCTTGGGCGTCGGCAAGCGCATTGGCGTGCGCCTGCCCATCGTGCAGGGCGTGACTACAACGGCCGTCTCCCCAATTATTGCCATCGGACTGGGCGCGACCGACGGCGCGGGTGGGGTGGCCTCGCTGCCAACCATCTATGGCGCCATTATTGTCGCCGGCCTTTTTACCTTCTTCGCGGCGCCGGTCTTTGGCAAGGTGCTGCGTTTCTTCCCGCCGGTGGTCACCGGTTCGGTCCTGCTGGTCATGGGTACGTCACTGTTGGGGGTGTCGGCCAATGACTTTGTCAATTACGCCGAAGGCGTGCCGGCCACCCGCGACTTGCTCTACGGCTTTGGCACGCTCGCGGTCATCATCTTGGTGCAGCGTTTTTCCTCCGGCTTCCTGGGTACCCTGGCCGTGCTCATCGGCCTAGTCTTAGGCACTGGCGTGGCGCTCGTGCTTGGCGACGCCTCCTTTGACGAGGTCTCCTCCGCCCCCGCCCTCGGCATTACCACCCCGTTCTACTTCGGTATGCCGAAGTTTGACCTGGTAGCGATTTTCTCGCTCATCATCGTCATGATCATCACCATGGTGGAGACCACCGGTGACGTCTTTGCCACCGGCGAGATTGTAAAAAAGCGCATCCGCCGCGATGACGTCGTGCGTGCCATTCGCGCCGATGGCCTGTCCACCCTGGTGGGCGGCGTGATGAACTCCTTCCCCTATACCTGCTTTGCCCAAAACGTTGGCCTGGTACGCCTGACCAGCGTGAAGTCGCGCTGGGTGGCCGTTGCCGCCGCCGGGTTCATGATGGTGCTGGGCATTTTGCCTAAGGCCGGCGCGGTCGTGGCCTCCATCCCCTCCCCTGTTCTCGGCGGCGCCTCCCTGGCGCTTTTCGCCAACGTGGCGTGGGTGGGCCTGCAGACCATCGCCAAGGCCGATCTTTCCGATGGTCGCAACTCCGTCATCGTTACCTCCGCGCTGGGGCTGGCCATGCTGGTGACCTTCAAGCCGGATATCGCCACCGCCTTCCCGGAGTGGGCACAAACCTTTGTCTCTTCTGGCATGTCCATCGGCGCGATTACCGCCATCGTGCTCAACCTTTTGTTCTTCCACACTGGGGGCAAGCAGGGAACGCAGGTGTCTCGGGCCGTCGGCAAGAGCGTGAGCCTGCAGCAACTCAATGGCGCCTCCCGCGAGGAATTCGTCTCCGCGCTACGCCCGCTGTTTAATAATGAAACCTGGCCGCTGGAGCTAGCGTGGGAGTCGCGGCCGTTCGGTGATGTTAATGAGCTGCGGGCTGCCATTCAGGTGGCCGTGCTGACCGCGGATGATTCCCGCCGCGCCGCCCTCATTCACGATTATCCGGCCATGGATGAGCTGCTGCTTGCCGACGCCGACGAAGCCGCCACCATCTCCGCCGACCGCGGCTCCCTCGGTCTGACCGACCTAGATGATGTGCAGACCGAGCGCATCACCGAGCTTTCCGCCGCCTACCGCGAGCGCTTTGACATGCCTTTTGTGGCCTATTTGGATACCAATGACACCGTCGACCGCGTCATTGATGCCGGCGTGCGCCGCCTGGCCAACTCCCCGGAGCAGGAGTACCGCACCGCGTTGGGCGAAATCGTAGAAATTGCCAACGACCGCTTCGATATTCTGCTGGCCGATGCCAACCCGGTCCGCTCCTCGTGGGACCGCAAGTTCACCGAGGTGGACTAGTTAGCGAAAGCAAAAGTCCACTTCGGCCTCTGGGTCCACGCCGGAAATAATGCCGGTGTAGAACTGCTTGGCCTGGGATTGGAGGACATCGCGATTATCCGCGATGTCCTCTTTCTTTTTGTCCTCGTTGAGGATCTTGGTGATGGTTTCCGCCTTATCGATATCCGGGGTAATCCAGCTCAACGCGCCGTTGTCCTCCACCGCGGTTTCGAAATTCTCATCCGAGTGCCCGATGAAAATGAACTCGGGGATCTCCACGCGGAAGTGGTGCGGGGATTCTTCTTCCACCTGAACCTGCGAACCTTCGATGCCGAGCTTGGCGCGGTAAGAGTACTTGATGTACTGGGTGCGCTCGCTGCCCGGGACCTGCCAATTCCACAGCGTGCTCGTGGCGGATTCCTCCGATAGGCCCTCGATACCCAGCGAGACGAGCACCACCTGCTCTTCGCGCTCCACGGCCTTGATGACCTTGGTATTACTCGATTCGGTCTCCACCTCCACCGGTTCCCGTACCTGCCAAATGAACACCGCGGCGGCAGCCACGGCGGCAATGAGAATGACGGCGATAAGGGTGGAAAGCAGTTTTTTCATGATGACTATCTTAGGGCGACTATGCGGGCGGTGGTATGCGAAAGCGCCGCCGGCTCTGCGAGCCGACGGCGCCGATTGTGCGCCCGGTGAGACTTGAACTCACACGTCCTAAGACACTAGAACCTAAATCTAGCGCGTCTGCCAATTCCGCCACGGGCGCGGGGGACTTGCCATAGTGTACACGGTACGCCATCAATCTAGAAACCAGGGGTGTTCTGTTTTCCGGCCGCTGGTGGGTAGGGTGGATCGCGTGAGCACTCAAGAGGAAAAGAAGAACAAGCGCGTGCAGGTGCGGTGGTGGCACATCCTCCTCATCGCGTTTTTCGTCGTGCTCTTCCTATTCCTGGCCTATTGGCAATGGACGCGCTTCCGCTCCGGCTCGGGGACCTTCCAGAACTTGGGCTATGCCTTCCAGTGGCCACTGTTCGCTGTGTTCGTGGTCTACGCCTATCGCACCACGCTGCGCTATGAAAACGAGCGCCTCGCGGCCGAGGAAGAAGCCCGCGACATGGATAGCACCGTCACTGAGGCCCCGGCTGAGTCTCCTGCACAACCGCAGGCGGAAACCAAAATCGATGAAGATTTCCTGCCCCAGCGGCCTCAGATAGATGTGGACACGTTTAACGCCATGAATACCCCGCGCCGCCGGCGCGGCGAGAACGAAGAAAGCTGATTATGACCAATAAAGTTCACCCCGCCCGCCAGGCCCGCATCCGCGGACCTTTGAAGTTTTTCTCCATCGCAGCCACCGTGACCGGTATCTTCCTGATTATCCTGGTCATCCGCATGGTCTGCCAGTACCTCATCGGCATGGAGATCCCCGAGTGGGCCACCTATATCGCGATCGTGCATGGCATCGCGTACATGACTTACCTGCTGTCCATCCTCATCCTCGGCCCGCGTGCGCTGTGGCCGGTGGGCAAGCTCTTTACCACCGCCCTTGCCGGCGTGGTGCCCTTCCTGTCCTTCTGGATGGAGCACAAGCGCCGCAGGGAAATTGAGGAAGAGTTCCAGCTTTAGGAACTGCGAACCAGCTCCGCGATGGCGGGGACTAGTTGACTTAGAGCGCGGCCGCGATGCGAGACCGCGTTCTTTTCTTCTGGGGACATCTCCGCAGCCGACCGGGACTCGCCTTCTGGCTGAAAGAACGGGTCATAGCCAAAGCCGTTGTCCCCGCGCGGCTCGCGCAGGAAGCGGCCTTCCCAGCGGCCCTCGGCCACGTGCTCGGTGCCATCGGGAGTCACGAGCGCGCAGACGGAGACAAAGGCGGCGGCGCGGCGCTCATCGGGAACATCGGCCATCTGTGCCAAGACCAGGTCATTATTGGCCTGGTCATTGCCGTGCTGGCCGGACCAGCGGGCGGAAAGCACGCCGGGCATGCCGTTGAGCTCTTCGATGGCCAGGCCGGAATCATCCGCGACGGTAGCAAAGCCGGTGGCAGCCGCACCGGCGCGGGCTTTGATGAGCGCGTTATCGGCAAAAGTGCGGCCGTCTTCCACCGGCTCCGGGTAAGGCTCCACTGCGGATAGCGGGCGCAGCTCGACGCCCTCGATGCCGGCATCAGTCAGGATGCGCTCGAGCTCCGCGAGCTTTTTCGGATTATTGGACGCGACGAGAATTACCACCCCAGCGCCGCCTTTTGTGCGGCGATGAGCTCGCGGCAGCCCTTCTGGGCTACGTCCAGCATCTCGTTGAGCTCCTCGCGGCCAAAGAGGCCGTGCTCGCCGGTGCCCTGGATTTCCACGAAATCGCCGGATTCCTGCATTACTACGTTGAGGTCGACCTCGGCGCGGGAGTCTTCCTCATAAGGCAGGTCGAGACAGATTTCGCCGTCTATGATGCCTACCGAGACCGCAGCGATGGGATCGAGCAGCGGCTCGCCGGGGACAACGCCCTCGGCCTTGAGGTGTGCGATGGCGTCGGCAAGCGCAACATAGGCGCCGGTGATAGACGCAGTGCGGGTGCCGCCATCGGCCTGGAGGACGTCGCAGTCGAGCTGGATGGTGTTCTCGCCCAGCTCCTCCAAGTCCACCGCGGCGCGCAGGGAGCGACCGACGAGGCGGGAAATCTCGTGGGTGCGGCCCTTGACCTTGCCCTTCATGGATTCGCGCGGCATGCGGTCGTGGGTGGCGGAAGGCAACATGGCGTACTCGGCGGTAAGCCAGCCTTCGCCCGAATCGCGCTTGAAGCGCGGCACGCCATATTCTACGGATGCGGTGCACATGACGCGGGTATTGCCAAACTCCACCAGCACTGAGCCGGCCGGGTTGGTGGTGAAATTGCGGGTAATGCGGACGCTGCGCATCTGGTCCAGCGCGCGCCCATCGGCACGAGTAAATTCAGTCATGCCGTCCAGCGTATCTTAGAACTCCATCCCCGCGGCGCCGAGGACAATCTCGCCATCGAATTCGGAGCGGGCTGCCTCCAAAGTAGCTTGCGCATCGCCCCACGGCTGAATGTGGATGAGCACCAGCTTGCCCACACCCGCCTCGCGTGCCGCCCTACCGGCTTCCGCGCCCGACATGTGCATGTCCGGCGCCTTGCCCTCAGAGGTCTCGCCCCAGGCCGCCTCGCAGAGGAAGATATCGGCACCACGGGCGGCTTCGACAAGCGCGGGCGTATACGAAGAGTCACCGGAATAGGTAATGGTCTGCCCGGTCTTCGTGTGCTCCACGCGCAAGGCATAGGCCTCTACCGGGTGGTTTACCGGGAAGGGAGTGATATAGACATCATCCACGAGCTGGCGCTCGCCCGGCTCCCAGGCACTAAAGGCGAAGGTATCGGACATGTCATCGATGCCATCGACCTCATCAGAGGACAGGCGACCCAGGTGCGTGGGCGTAGCTTTCGGCCCGAAGCACATATTGCGCGAAGCAGCCGGCGAGGTGGGATGGAAGCGGCGCCACACCATCAGGGAAGGAAAATCCAGGCAGTGATCGGCATGCAGATGGCTAAAGGCCACGTGCGCATCACAAGGATCCTGCTGCTGTTCCAGCTGCGCCAAGGTACCAGGGCCCATGTCGAGGACGATGGACGGCGCATTATCGAAGGACAGCAAGTAGCCGGAGGCGGGATTCTGGGCGGTGGGGACGCTACCGGAGCAGCCTAGGATGGTCAGCTTCATGGGCTCAATAGTTCCATGAAATCACCCCGCATGCGTATTCAACGTGCAAACGGGGGAGAAATTCCACTTCCTTATGCAATCTGGGGGCCGAGAAAGCGCCTGGCAAGGCGGGCAAAAGCCTCCGGATCTCCGGTGGATTCAAAAGTGTGGACCGGCTGATTCTCTGCGGGGGCCAACATATCCGTTTCCGTGAGGATCCGCATCACATCCTTGGTGGTCTCCTCCGAAGAGGTCACCAGCGAGACATTATCGCCCATCGCCAGCTGGATAATCCCGGTCAACAGCGGATAATGCGTACAGCCTAGAACCAGCGTGTCTACCCCTTGTTCCTGCAGCGGGGCCAGGTAGCCCTCGGCAACGCCGAGGATCTGGCGACCGGCGGTAATGCCGCGCTCGACAAAGGGAACAAAATCCGGGCAGGCGGTGGCAAAGGCCTGCACCTTGGGGTTGAGCGCGAAGAGATCCTGATAGGCACCGGATTTGACGGTGCCCTCAGTGCCGATGACGCCGATTTTTCCGTTGCGCGTGGTGGACATGGCGCGGCGCACCGCAGGCCGGATGACTTCCACGATGGGAATATCGTAGCGCTCGCGCGCATCGTGCAAGAAGGCGGCGGTGGCGGTATTGCAGGCAATGACCAACATCTTGCAGCCACGCTCCACCAGCCGATCGGCCACGTCTTGGGAAAAGGCGCGGACTTCAGAGATGGGCCGCGGGCCATAAGGGCTGTGAGCGGTATCGCCGGTATAAATGACGGATTCGTGCGGCAGCTGTTCCATCACCGCGCGGGCCACGGTGAGCCCGCCCACGCCGGAATCAAAAATGCCGATGGGAGAGGTTGCAGTTGGCATTAACGCTTCACTGCCTTAACTGGGTCGTCCGAGGTAATGGTCATGCCGGCAAGGATTCCGCCGATGGCGCCGAAGAGGTGGCCCTGCCAGCTCACGCCCTCGTAGACGGGCAACACGCCCCATACCAAGCCGGAGTAAGCGAAGCCGAGCACGATGCCCAAGATGGTCTGGAGGAGTGAGCGGTTAAAAATTCCGCGCACAATCAGATATGCCAGCCAGCCATAGACCAAGCTGGAGGCACCGATATGCGAGGTACCGGGACCGCCGATAAACCAGGTTCCGAGGCCAGCCACCAGCGTGGTAATCAGCGTGACCTCCCACCAGGCCTTGCGGCCGGAAAGACCGATGAGGAAGCAAAAGATGGCGCCGGGCACCGAGTTAGACATCAAGTGCTCAAAGTTCGCGTGGAGCAGTGGAGCGGAAAAAATCCCCCAAATTCCGTTGAAATCTAACGGGCGGATGCCGTAATTGGATAGCTGGCCGCCAAAGAGGAAGGCGTTGACAATATGGACTGCCCACTCCACGACAAGGAAGCCAAAGGCTATGGAAAAGCCGGTGGTGATGCGGCCGCTGCGGGTGTAATTCTTGGAATCGCCGCGATTAACCGGCCCCGAGGAGGCCGGCCGGTAGTTAGATATTCCGCCTGAAGTCATAATGCGCTTTATCTTAGTCCAGCAGATCGCGGTACGCGCTCAAGCCTAGGCCGGGATCGGCGGCGGTAACCGCGTTGGCGATAGCCTCCTCCACAGCATCGGCGGCCGCGGCGCAGAGCTGGGTGATCTCCTGCGTGCTGAGTTCAGCTGGGCGCTGCGCGGTCGACAAGGCAAAGATGGTGTCGCCGTCTAGCGGTGAATGGGCAGGCCGCACCGCACGAGCGATGCCATCGTGGGCAGTCATTGCTAAGCGCTGCGCTTGGGCGGTGGTTACGGGGGCGTCGGTAAGCACGGCGCCGATGGTGGTATTGAGCTTGGACTCCGCTGGGTGCGGCAAGGCGCGGTAGGCGGCAGCATTGACCGGAGTGCGACCCGGCGCGCCGTACAGCCGGCCGGACTGCGGATCGATGACCTCGCCTACGGGATTGGCGACCATCGCGGCGGAGACCTCATACTCACCCACTCGGCGCGAAGCGAGGCCAAACCCGCCGCGCAGCTTGCCAGCGGTAGCCCCCACGCCGGCTCCCACCGAACCCATGGATTCATCGTTGCCCGCAAGGGCAGCTCGCAGCGCGGCTGCGCCTTCTTTCGGCCCAGGGCGGGAAGGCCCGACCAAGAGGTCAAAGATGACGGCTCCGGGGACGATGGGCACGCGCGGGCCAGGCTTATCCTCGCCAAAGACAGGGAAGCCAATCCCCTCGTGCGCCAGCTCATTCATTACGCCGTCGGCAGCCGCCAAGCCAAAGGCGGAACCGCCCGCCAACACCACGGCGTGGACGCGCTCGACCGTATTATGCGGCTGCAAAAGGTCTGTTTCGCGGGTGCCAGGGCCGCCGCCGCGCACGTCGACGCTGCCGAGCGCGCCACCCGGCCCGCAGTAGAGCACCGTGACTCCAGTATCGGCACCGCTATAGTGCCCGATGCTCATGCCGTCTAACATTAGTCCATCAGCACCTGCAGCAGCGAATCTTGGCAGAAAGCCAACCATTCCACGAGGCTGTCGCGGTCCAACATCAGGTTTTCATCGGAAACATCACCTGCCGCAACATAGAGGCGCAAATCATTAAGGCCGGCAACAAAGGCTTGGGCCTCCTGCTCACTGATGGTGACCTCTACCCCGCCGGTGGGGCCAAGGGCCGAACCGATGACCTGAAGGTTTTCTAGCTTGGCGCGCGCAATGTCATTCTCGTGCAGCGAGCGCAGCAAAGAAGCATCGCCTTCGTATTCCTCATCGCCGGGCATCTCAAAGTCCGGAAAGAGACGAGCCAGAGAGGGATCGTCCGGGGCTTCGGTGTGGCCGGTAGGCATGTCCAGCATCTCTGCTAGCTCATCCTTAGGTGCGGACTGCGCGCGCCCGATGATCGCCTCGGAGACAGTAGCGGTGAGATCACCTAATACCTCGCGCTCCATTGGCTCAAAAACGGCCGTTATCTTCGGCGCGCGCATGAGGGACTTCTTTTTCTTCCACGGTTGCATATATTTAACCTGCCTGCTGCATCGTTGCCCACAGACCCGCGATCTGGAGCTTTTTCACGTCTGCCTCAATTTTGTCGCGCTCGCCGCTGGAGACGGCAGCCTTGCCCTCAGTATGGACCTGCATCATGAGTTCATTGGCTCGCTTCTTGTCATATCCCAAAACGGTTTGGAATACGTAAGACACGTAGCTCATTAGGTTGACTGGGTCATCCCACACGATGCACATCCACGGGAGGTTCTCACTCGTGGCCACATCTACGTCGAGTTCTTCATCCAATTCGGGCGTAGCCATAGGAGAGCTCATGCGGACTACGGGAAATTGCGCCTTCATGCTTTCTAGCCTAACCACTTTTGGGGATTTATTGTGGGCCAGCCCAATCTAGCTGCGGACAATCTAGGCCCAAAGAATCTAAACCTCTGAAAAACACCTAGTCAGTGGGTATTATCACTCCCGTGAATGACAAAGCTATTCCTAATGATCGCTCCACTGCTCTACTGACGGATAAATACGAGCTCACTATGCTCCAAGCCGCGCTGCGAGACGGCTCGGCAAACCGCCAGGTCACCTGCGAGGTATTCGGCCGCCGTCTGCCCAATGAGCGCCGCTACGGAGTGGTTGCCGGCACCGAGCGGGTCCTGCGTGCGGTGGAGGATTTTCGCTTTTCGGCCAATCAGCTAGCAGAGATGGACTTCCTGGATGACAAAACCAAGGAATACCTGCGTCACTACCGCTTTTCCGGGCAGATTGACGGCTACCGCGAGGGTGAGCTTTATTTCCCCAACTCCCCCATCCTGACGGTGCGCGGCACCTTTGGGGAGTGCTTGGTTTTGGAGACCGTCATCCTGTCCATCATGAACGCCGATTCCGCAGTGGCTTCGGCTGCTTCCCGCATGGTCACGGCTGCCGATGGCCGCCCGATTATCGAGATGGGCTCGCGCCGCACCCACGAGTATGCGGCGGTAACCGCCGCCCGCGCAGCCTACCTGGCTGGCTTCGAAGCCACCTCCAATTTGGAGGCTGGCTACCGCTACGGTATTCCGGTCTCTGGCACTGCCGCGCACTCTTGGACCTTGGCGCATACCAACCCGGACGGCACCCCGAACGAGGAAGCCACTTTCCGCTCCCAGATCGACACGCTGGGTGTAGAGACCACCCTGCTGGTCGATACCTATGACATCACCAAGGGCGTAGAAACCGCAGTGAAAGTAGGTGGCCCGCAGCTAGGTGGGGTCCGCATAGATTCCGGTGACTTGGGCGCCGTCACCCGCCGCGTACGCAAGCAGCTGGATGATTTGGGCAACCACAATACCAATATCGTGGTCTCCTCTGACCTCGATGAGTTTGCCATCGCTGGCCTGCGCGGCGATCCTGTCGATGTCTACGGCGTCGGCACGTCCGTGGTCACCGGCTCCGGCGCGCCTACAGCCGGCATGGTCTACAAGGTAGTGGAGGTAGATGGCATCCCAGTGGCCAAGCGCTCTACTTCCAAGCAGTCCGTCGGCGGTGCCAAGCGCGCGCTACGCACCTACCGTTCCTCCGGCGTGGCGGTGGAGGAAATCGTCTACCCCTTTGAGGCACCGGCGCCAGATACCGGCCAGCTCGATACCCGCGAGATGACCATTCCGCTCATGCGCGATGGGCACATCGTTGACGGCTTGCCGGATCTGCATGCCTCTCGCGAGTATTTGGATCAGGCCCGCAAGACCCTGCCGTGGGAAGGCCTGGCGCTCTCGCGCGATGAGGCGGCCGTGCCCACGCGGATGGTGGGCTTTAAAAAGTAGGCCGCTAGACTGTGTGGGGTGAGTGAGCACGCAGATGAGCCCCTAAACCTCGACACGGAAACGCTGCTGGGCAAGGCCGTTGGCGCGCTGGGCGGCAGCCGGCGCGAAGGCCAGGTGCGCATGGCCACGGCCGTCACGGCTGCGCTCGAAAAGGAGCGCCACCTGGCAGTGCAGGCCGGTACCGGTACCGGTAAATCCCTGGCCTACTTGGTCCCGGCTATCCGGCATGCGATGAATTCGGGGTCCACCGTCATCGTCTCCACCGCGACGCTAGCCTTGCAGCGCCAGCTGGTGGAGCGCGATCTGCCGCGGCTTACTAAGGCCCTCGCCCCTGTCATGGAGCGTACGCCTACCTTCGCCATCATGAAGGGCCGCAATAACTACCTGTGCATGAATAAGATTGCGGCTACGCCGGATGACCCGGAAGCTCTTATCGACGAATCCGAGATATCCCACCGCGGCAAGGCCGTGCGCCGCATCCACGAGTGGGCGCAGGAAACCGACACCGGTGACCGCGATGATCTAGAGCCGGGCGTGCCGGACTTGGTGTGGCGGGCGGTGTCCGTAACGTCCAACGAGTGCTTGGGCGCGTCGCGCTGCCCGCACGGGCCAGATTGCTTTGCAGAAGAGGCTCGCAGGGCGGCTGCCGACGTCGATATCGTGGTCACCAACCACGCCATGCTCGCCATCGACGCGGTTTCTGAGGCAAATATTTTGCCGGAGCACGACGTCGCCATTATCGATGAGGCCCACGAGCTCGACGGCCGCATCACCTCGGTGTCCACAGCGGAGATTACTACCCGCGCCATCAAGATGGCCGCGAACCGCGCGAAGTCGCTGGGCAATGCTGGCAGCCTCGCGGACTTGGCCGAAGAATTTGATGACCTGATGAAAATCCAAGAGCCAGGCCGCTGGACGGACTTAGATGAAACCGCACAGGGCCACTTGCGCGCGCTTGCCGACGAATTCCTGCGCGTTAAGTCCCTCATTTCTCGCGCACCAGAAGGCGAAGCCACCGACGATCCGGAGAAAAACGCCGAGCGCCAAAACTTGAGCAACCACTTCTCCGACCTCGCGCAAGCCGTAGCGCGCATGCTGGAGGTCTTCGCCACCGATGACCCGGCCAAGCAAGATGACGTCGTCTGGCTCGAGCGCGATCCCCGCAGCGACGCCGAGACCCTCGCCGTGGCGCCCCTATCCATCGCCCACATGCTGCGCGAGAACCTCTTTGGGGAGCAGACGGTGGTGCTGACCTCGGCCACCCTCGCCCTCGGCGGCCGCTTCGATGCCATGGCCGCGCAGTGGGGCATGCCGAGCGGCACCTACGACACCTTGGACGCGGGCACGCCTTTCGACCCAGCCAAATCCGGCATCCTGTACACCGCCAAACACCTACCCGCGCCGGGCCGCGATGGCCTGCCCAAAGAAACCATCGATGAGATCTACGAGCTCATTATGGCCGCCGGCGGGCGCACGCTTGGTCTGTTCTCCTCCCGCCGCGCCGCGGAAGAGGCGGCCACCGCCCTCAAGCCGCGCATCCCCTTTGACCTCTTCGTGCAAGGCGAGGATTCCATCGGCGCACTGGTAGAAAAATTCTCCCAGAAGGAAAACTCCTGCCTCTTCGGCACACTTACCCTGTGGCAAGGCGTGGACGTGCCGGGGCCGGCCTGTTCGCTGGTCATCATCGACCGCATTCCGTTCCCCCGGCCGGACGATCCCCTGATGCAGGCGCGCGCCCAGGCAGCCGATGCTGCGGGCCGCTCCGGGTTCATGGAGGTTTCCGCCAACCACGCCGCCTTGCTCATGGCACAGGGCGCAGGCCGCCTGCTGCGCCACGTGACCGACCGCGGAGTGGTGGCCGTGCTCGATAACCGCTTGGAGTATAAGCGCTACGGCAGCTTCCTCAAGGCCTCCATGCCGCGCTTTTGGCAAACCACCGACCCGGATACGGTGCGCGGCGCGCTTAAGCGATTAGTCGCCGCAGGGCGCACACGGTAGCCGAGTCCGGCGCAATCTCTGTAAAGCCGGCGTCTACGATGATCACGGCGCCGTCCTGCGCACAGGCAGTGCGAAAATCTTCTCCGGACACCTCGCGAACCGAAAGCTTAAAACCGGTGTCGGCCCAGGCACGGGCCTCCCCCACCGACATCGCCGCGGCGAGCATCATCGAACCGTGGCCCACCTGCGCTGCGGCCTTGCCCGCAGACATGTCGAGGCTGCGGTCGACGTAGATAACGGGGGCATCGCCAAGCGGGGCTCCCGGCTCATCATAAGCAAGGTCAGTGTGACCGATTTGCAGCTTGCCGATGAGCGGATCCACCTCCCCCACAGCCGAAGGCGCGAAGGCCCGGGCACGGTCCGCCACGGTCACGCCGGGCAGGCTCTGCACATCGCGCCAGGCCTTATTGCGGGCCCGGCGGGCGATCTTGCGGATGCGGTGGCCGTACCACTGGCCCAGGGCGTGGGCGAAGGCCCCGTCCTCCCCCGCGCGCTCGTCCAAGCACACGGCCACAACGGCGCTGGCGGCCGCCTCCAGCACCTCCGTGCGCGCCGGCGGCTCCTGCTTTGGCAGGTTAAGCGCAATCTGCATCGCTTGGATGGTGGAGGGCTCGTCAGGGTTTTCTGGGTCATCGCGCCACGAGCGCGAGTCACAAGCTTCTACCAAGCGCTGGTGGGCGATTTCAAACTTATCCACGCACAACCTCCTCGGCCGGGATTCCCAAAATCTGTAGTACTTCATCCAGCCGCCGGTGATTTACCGAGGTATCCGCCACTTCTTGCAGCGCCGGCTTAGCGTTAAAGGCGATGCCCAGTCCCGCGGCGGTAATCATATCGATGTCATTGGCACCATCGCCCACGGCGACCGTCTGGCGCATGCCTACCCCGGAATCTGCGGCGAATTCCCGCAGGAATTCCTCCTTGGCCTTGCGGTCAACCACCTTGCCGGTTACGCGGCCGGTGAGCTTGCCATCGGCGATTTCCAAGGTATTGGCGCGGACGTAATCTAAGTGCATTTCTGCGGCTAGTCCCTCCAGGACTTGAATGAACCCGCCCGAGACCACAGCGGTGCGATAACCGATGCGGTTGAGCGTGGCAATAGTCTCGCGGGCACCGGGGGTCAGCTGAATCTCGCGGGCTACCTCATCAATGATGGAAGCATCCAGGCCGGCCAAAACGGCCACGCGCTCGCGCAGGGACTCCTCAAAGTCCAATTCGCCGCGCATAGCCCGGGCCGTGATGGCGGCAACCTCTTCCTCCTTGCCGGCGTGCGCGGCCAGCATCTCGATGACCTCGCCTTGAATGAGAGTGCTATCGCAGTCGAAGCAGACAAGACGCTTGGAACGCCGGCCCAGACCCGCCGGTTCGATGGCAATGTCGATGCCAATCTGCTGTGCCAGCTCTGCCAGCGCCTGGCGTACGGGTGCCGCGGAACCATCGAGGGACAAGAAAAGCTCTAGGCCGGTCAGTGGAGAGGTGGAAAGCCCGCGGATGCGATCGATATTGGCATCGAAGTTGGCCAATACGCGGGCGACCTCCTCTACGTGGTGGGCGGTTACTTCCGTTCCCATGAGGACCACCGCATGCGTAGAGCGAGCTCGCGCGCTAGATTCCTCCTCCCGTACGTCCACGGATACCTGCTGCCCGTAGATGCTCAAGGTATTGCGCAACCCCTGTGCAATCTGCTCGGCGCGCGCACTGGGAATGCGGGTATGGGCAGCGAGGGTGATACGGCCGGAAAAGATGGCCTGTTCGACGTCGACAAGCGCGGCGCTATAAGACGCCAACACGCGGAAGAAGGCAGCCGAGACCCCAGGTTTGTCCGGCCCAGTGGTGGTAATGACGGCATAGGTATCAACTTGGGTACTCACGCGGCCCATTATCGCACGTGGGGCAAATAAGATACGCCAAAGCCGCCTCCCACGGCCCTTGGCGGGCTGGGAGGCGGCTTAAGTCAGGAGTGCTTTAGCGAGTTATATCGCTTTAGTGGCTACCCACGTGTGCTTCTTCGCGCATGCGCTGAACCATGTGCGGGTAGTGCAGCTCGAAGGCCGGACGCTCGGAGCGGATACGCGGCAGCGACACGAAGTTGTGGCGCGGCGGCGGGCAGGAGGTTGCCCACTCGAGGGAGTTGCCGTAGCCCCATGGGTCATCCACGGTGACGATCTCGCCGTAGCGCCAGGACTTGAACACGTTCCAAATCAGCGGGATAACGGAAGCGCCCAAGACGAAGGAGAAGATGGTGGAAATCTGGTTGAAGACCGTGAAGCCATCGGACTCCAGGTAGTCAGCGTAACGACGCGGCATACCCATGTTGCCGACCCAGTGCTGAACCAGGAAGGTGCCGTGGAAGCCTACGAAGGTCAACCAGAAGTGAATCTTGCCCAGACGCTCGTCCAGCATGCGGCCGGTCATCTTCGGGAACCAGAAGTACAGGCCGGCGAAGGCGGAGAACACAACCGTACCGAACAGGGTGTAGTGGAAGTGTGCAATCAAGAAGTAGGACTCAGCCAGGTGGAAGTCCAGTGCCGGGGATGCCAGCATAACGCCGGTCATGCCGCCGAAGAGGAAGGTTGCCATGAAGCCCATGGCGAAGATCATCGGGGTATCCCAGGTGATGTGACCCTTCCACATGGTGCCGACCCAGTTGAAGAACTTAACGCCGGTTGGAACCGCAATCAGGAACGTCATGAAGGAGAAGAACGGCAGCAGGATAGCGCCGGTGACGAACATGTGGTGTGCCCACACAGCCATGGACAGGGAACCGATGGCCAGCAGTGCGAAGACCAGACCGATGTAGCCGAAGACCGGCTTGCGGGAGAAGACCGGAACGACCTCAGACACAACGCCGAAGAACGGCAGCGCGAGGACGTAAACCTCAGGGTGGCCGAAGAACCAGAACAGGTGCTGCCACAGGATGCCGCCACCATTAGCGGAATCGTAGATGTGGCCGCCCAGCTTGCGGTCATACAGAACGCCCAATGCCGCAGCGGTCAGCAGCGGGAAAATCATCAACACGATGGCGGATGCGGTAAACACAGCCCAGCTGAAGACCGGCAGACGGAACATGGTCATGCCCGGTGCGCGCAGGGTCAGGATGGTCGTAATCATGTTGATAGCGGAGGCAATGGTACCGACACCGGTAGCGCCCACGCCGACAATCCACATATCCGCGCCGATGCCCGGGGTGTGGACACCATCAGCCAACGGCATGTACATGGTCCAGCCGAAGTCAGCTGCACCGCCTGGGGTAACGAAGCCCAGCAGCATGACGATGCCGCCCAGCAGGGTAACCCAGAAGCCGAAGGCATTCAGACGCGGGAAGGCCACGTCCGGCGCACCAATCTGCAGCGGCAGAATGTAGTTACCAAAGCCCCACACAACTGGGGTCGCAAACAGCAGCAGCATCACGGTGCCGTGCATGGTGAACAGCTGGTTGAACTGCTCATTGGACAAGAACTGGAGACCCGGGGTGAACAGCTCCGCGCGGATCAACAGTGCCATAAAGCCACCGAGGAAGAAGAAGCTGAAGGACATGATCAAGTACATGATGCCCAGCTGCTTGTGGTCGGTGCTCGTTAGAAATACCCAAGCCTTTGAACCGGTCTTCGCGTTACCGGTTGGCTCTGGACGTGTGGGGGCGACGTAATCGTCGACCCGTGGCGCCACAGCGGTCATAAAATCCTCCTGAATAACAAAGTGTCTGTGGACAGACTCCACCTACACCTAGGTTTACTCGCCTTATATTAGGCCATTTTCCCCTGTTCTTTCCAGCTTCCCCCAATACTCGGACGCAAGGACACACCTCACCACTGACCACATCTGCCACATTGCCCCTGCACGTGGCGCAGCCACTATTTCCACCTACGGTTTTCACCTAAGATACAGCGTGCTATATGTCACAGTCGCGCCGAATTGTGCGGCCCCAAAACGTAAAAACACACCCCCGCTCGTTATCAACCTTTCGGTTGAGTTCGAGCAGAAGGTGTGCCGCTAGACCACGCTGATCAGCGGGAATGCTTAGAAGTCCCAGTCATCATCCGTAGTGTCCTCAGCCTTGCCGATGACATAGGAAGAACCCGAACCAGAGAAGAAGTCATGGTTCTCGTCGGCGTTCGGCGACAACGAGGACAAGATAGCCGGGGAAACGCGAGTCTCATCGGCCGGGAAGAGCCCCTCGAAGCCCAAGTTATTCAGTGCCTTATTGGCGTTGTACCGCAGGAAGCGCTTGACGTCCTCGGTCCAACCCAGGTCATCGTAGAGGTCCTCGGTGTAGTCGATCTCATTGTCATAGAGGTCATAGACCAAGTCGAAGGTGTATTCCTTCAGCTCCGCCTGGCGCTCTTCATCCAGCTGCTTATACGCCTGCTGGAACTTATAACCAATGTAGTAACCATGCACAGCCTCATCGCGGATGATCAGGCGGATGATATCGGCAGTGTTGGTGAGCTTCGCACGGGAGGAGAAGTACATCGGCAGGTAGAAGCCGGAGTAGAACAGGAAGGACTCCAGCAGCGTGGACGCCACCTTCTTCTTCAGCGGATCTTCGCCCTTGTAGTAGGACAAGATGATCTTGGCCTTCTTCTGCAGGTTCTCGTTTTCTTCGGACCAGCGGAAGGCATCGTTGATCATCGGCGTGGACGCCAGGGTCATAAAGATATTGGAATAGGACTTGGCGTGCACGGACTCCATGAAGGCGATATTGGTGTAGACCGCTTCCTCATGCAGAGTCTGGGAATCCGGAAGGAGGGAAATCGCACCCACTGTGCCCTGGATGGTATCCAGCAGCGTCAGGCCGGTAAAGACCCGCATGGTGGTTTCCTTTTCCTTCTCCGTCAGCGTCTTCCAGCTGGGAAGGTCATTGGAGACTGGAACCTTTTCCGGCAACCAGAAGTTACCGGTGAGACGGTCCCACACTTCAAGGTCCTTTTCATCCGGGATGCTATTCCAGTTAATGGCTTCAACTGGCTTTTCATGACTAGAAAGATAGTCATCGTACTCGTGCGACACGCGGCGTCACTCCAATACTAAAAACGGACAAATTCAGGTCTCCAGCATACCCAATTCGCCGCCCCTCTAAGCCATTGTGCTGGATACCACTTACCTATACTGATCCCAGTTACTTCGGAGCATGCAAAGAAAGGATTTCCGCATGAGTGCCACCCCTCCCCTGCTGGGTTCCGTGGTGGATCAGCTCGGCGCGGATATAGTAAGCGGAGACCTCGCGGAGGGCGAGCGGTTCCGGCTGGGGGACGTCGAAAAGCGCTTTGGCATCTCCCGCACCGTAGCCCGAGAGGCCATGCGCGCCTTGGAGCATCTCGGCATGGTGAGCTCTGGGCGCCGCGTGGGCCTCACGGTGCTACCGATGGAGAAGTGGGCGGTATACGACCCAGCGATCATTGGCTGGCGCTTAGACAACGATAAAACGCGCGGGCAGCAAGTGGCCCGGCTCAACGAGCTAAGGCTTGGCATCGAACCGGTGGCCGCGCGTCTGGCTGCCGGCAACGCCACCGCCCAGCAGCGGGCGGAATTGCTGCGCCTCGCCGCGCGATTGGCCGAGCTGGAATCCACCCCGTCTCCGCGCGTGGGCGAAGAATTGGAAACCGATCTGCGCTTCCACACCCTCATCCTGCGGGCCTCCGGCAATGAAATGCTCGCCGCGCTCGCCCCCTCCCTAGTGGCGATGCTCAAGGGCAAGTCCGTCTTCGGCTCCCGCAAACGCGACCCCATCAGCGGCACCACACAGCTGCACATGGAACTGGCCCGCGCCATTGATGCCGGGCTTGCCGACGCCGCCGAAGAAACCTCCCGCACCATTCTCGACCGCACTAGGGCCGAAAACGGCTAAACGCCTCGATGCACGTCCTTCCCCGCGACGTGCATCGAGGCGCCCTACCACCGGTTTAGAGCATGCAGGATACGCAGCCCTCGACCTCGGTACCTTCCAGCGCCATCTGGCGCAGGCGGATGTAGTACAAGGTCTTAATGCCCTTACGCCACGCATAAATCTGCGCGCGGTTGACCTCACGAGTGGTCGCGGTGTCCTTGAAGAAGAGTGTGAGCGATAGGCCCTGGTCCACATACTTCGTGGCTACGGCATAAGTATCGACGATCTTCTCGTAGCCGATCTCATAAGAATCCTTGAAGTACTCCAGGTTGTCATTATCCATGTGCGGCGCCGGGTAGTAGACACGGCCGATCTTGCCCTCCTTGCGGATCTCAATCTTGGAGGCAATCGGGTGGATGGACGAGGTGGAGTTATTGATATAGGAAATCGAACCCGTCGGCGGCACCGCCTGCAGGTTGCGGTTATACAGGCCGTACTTAGCCACGTCCTGTTTCAAGTCCTCCCAGTCCTGGGCGGACGGGGTGTGGATCGAAGAGGCGTCGAAAAGCTCCTGCACCTTCTTCGTCTTCGGCTTGAACTCTTCCGGATCGTAGCGGTCAAAGAATTCGCCCGAGGCATACTCGGACTGGGGGAATTCCGTGAAGTACTCGCCGCGCTCGCGGGCAATCTTATTGGAGGCACGCAGCGCCGCATACAAAATGGCGGCAAAGTAAGCATTGGTAAAGTCCAAGCCCTCTTCCGAGCCATACTCGATGTGCTCGCGGCCCAAGTAACCGTGCAGGTTCATCTGGCCCAAGCCGATGGCGTGGGACTCATCATTACCACGGCGCACGGACGGCACGGAGTCAATGGAGGTCTTATCCGCCACGGCGGTCAGGCCGCGGATGGCGGTTTCCACCGTATTGGCAAAGTCCGGCGAATCCATGGTCATCGCGATATTCAGGGAACCCAAGTTGCAGGAAATATCGCTGCCCAGCTCCTCATAGGTCAGGTCCGCGTTGAATTCGGATGCGGAGTTGACCTGCAGGATTTCCGAGCACAGGTTGGACATGTTGATCCACGAGGTCTTCACTGGGTTCGCGCGGTTTACGGTGTCCTCGAACATGATGTACGGGTAACCGGACTCGAACTGCAGCTCTGCCACGGTCTGGAAGAAGTGGCGGGCGTTGATTTTCTTCTTGCGGATGCGTGGGTCTTCCACCATCTCCTCATAGTGCTCGGTCACGGAGATGTCACCGAAGGCCTTGCCATAGACGCGCTCGACGTCATACGGCGAGAAGAGGTACATATCATCATTGCGCTTAGCCAACTCAAAGGTGATATCCGGCACGACGATGCCCAGCGAGAGGGTCTTAATGCGGATCTTCTCATCCGCATTCTCGCGCTTGGTATCCAGGAAGTTCATGATGTCCGGGTGGTGCGCGTTGAGGTAAACCGCACCGGCGCCCTGGCGGGCACCGAGCTGGTTGGCGTAGGAGAAGGAATCCTCCAGCAGCTTCATCACGGGGATGACGCCGGAAGACTGGTTCTCAATGTGCTTAATTGGCGCACCGGACTCGCGGATATTAGACAGCAGGAGGGCCACGCCGCCGCCGCGCTTGGAAAGCTGCAGCGCGGAGTTGATGGAGCGGCCAATGGACTCCATATTGTCCTCGATGCGCAGCAGGAAGCAGGAGACGAGCTCGCCGCGCTGGGCCTTGCCGGCGTTGAGGAAGGTCGGGGTAGCCGGCTGGAAGCGGCCGGTCATGATCTCGTCTACGAGGTGCTCGGCCAAGCCTGCGTCGCCGTCTGCCAAGAACAGGGCGGTCATGGACACGCGGTCCTCAAAGCGCTCGAGGTAGCGGCGGCCATCAAAGGTCTTCAGCGTGTAGCTGGTGTAGTACTTATACGCGCCCAGGAAGGACTTGAAGCGGAACTTATAGGAATAAGCGCGCTTGAACAGCTCCTTGATAAAGGAGAAATCATACTGCTCAATGACCTGCGGGTCGTAGTACTTGTTATTAATCAGGTAATCGATCTTTTCTTCCAGATCATGGAAGTAGACCGTGTTTTGATTAACGTGCTGCAGGAAGAATTGGTTAGCGGCCTCGCGGTCTTTCTCAAACTGAATCTTGCCGTTATCATCGTAGAGATTCAGCATCGCGTTCAGAGCGTGGTAATCCAACTGCTCTTCTGGCTTTACTGGCTCGGCGACGGTCTTCCCCAATTGCGTACTCACAGCTGACAAGGCCTTTCTTAAAAATCAGGATCTTTATTTAAGTCGTAGTGGGCGCTAGGCCGCGGCCTCGAGCCCGAGCTCGGCGGCGTTAGCCAATAAACCTTCACGACAAATTTTTATATCGTCATCGTTTCCCAGCAACTCGAAACGATATACATAGGGCACTTTACATTTGGCACTGATGACGTCACCAGCCTTGCCAAAATCGGCACCGAAATTGCTATTGCCACCCGCGATTACCGCGCGAATGAGGCTGCGGTTGTGCTCATCATTGAGGAACTTAATAACCTGCTTTGGCACGGGCCGGGAGTTTTGGTGGCTGATGGAAGCGCCCCCGCCATAGGTGGGGCACACCAAGACATAAGGTTCGTTGACCTTGAGGAGCTCCTCCGTGCGGCGCAGCGGAATGCGCGCGCTGGGAAAGCCCAGTTTCTGCACGAACCGGTGCGTATTTTCCGTCGCGGAGGAAAAATACACGACCAACATGGCTACTGGCCTCCCCTACCTCTTAGGCGGATGCCGCTACGGAAGCCAAGCCCTTGATACGGTCAGGGCGGAAACCGGACCAGTGCTCGCCATTAGCTTCAACTACTGGTGCCTGAACGTAGCCCAGTGCCATGACGTAATCACGGGCTTCATCATCAACAGAAATATCGACCAGGTTGTAATCGAGACCGGCGCGGTCGAGGGCCTTCTTGGTGGCATTGCACTGGACGCAAGCTGGCTTGGTGTAAACGGTGATAGACATATAGATCCTTAAAGCTCCTGCATTGAAAAATTCGTCAGAGCGGGGAGCGTTTTCCCGCCTAAACGGGCGCTTCCTGCGCCGCTCTGAGCAACATCAACGACACTATACTTTGGGGGAAATACCCGCAACTAACACAATATGTAGTAGTTACAGCCATGGTATTCCCAGGATGGCACACCCCCGGACCCCACATGTTGACCACACCTAAGGACAGCCATGAAACTACACCAATGGGCTTCCTGCAGGTTTACCTGGAGTTCACGATTTTGTGTGTCAAAGTTCACATTTAAGGGGCTGGCGGCCCGCTCTAGGCCCCGCTTATCGGCACCCCCTCAGAGACGCAGGTCGACGGGTTCGGCCCCTCCCCCGGGGCGCGCGTCAGACCAAAGATGACCTGACTCAACACCGTCCAGTTGGTCGGCAGCTTGTCGTGCCGAGGAGCCACGCCGCAGACCTCGCCCAGGTCGAGGTTGACCACATCGGCGCCGTCGCCAAGCGCCACCTGCGAAGAACTATTCGGAGTCACCGTCGTATCCCCCGGTGAGTAAATGGAGGTATAAAGCACGCCTGGCGCGGTATCCGGCAGCGCATTGAGCCGTTTCATAAACTCCGACCCCACTACTTGCTGGATGCCGGCCGTACTAGCCAGGAAGGCGGCGAGGTGCGGTGCGAAGGCAATGAATTTAGAAAGCGTCTCCCCCTGCCCGTTAAGCGTGGTGCCGTGGAAGTTGCCACCTAGCGCCACCGCATGGGACACATGACCCGCCCCATCATGCATCTGTGTATACGTCTTGATGTGCATACCGCCCTGGGAATGGCCCACCAAGTTCACCTTGTCCGAGCCAGTGACCTCGCGGACATAGTCCACCTGATCCGCAATTTCCGCGGCCGAATCATCCAGGTCCGCGATGGCTTTGACGCTTGGAATCATATTCTGCAAGGTGACATCATCGGCGCCGTAGTCAAAGGCCCACACGCACGCCCCCTGATCTTGCAAGAGGTGGACCAAATTTCCCCACACGGAAGCATTATTCGAGGTTCCATGCAGCAGCACAACGGGCTCAGTGATGTCCCCTGAAGGCACACAGGACGGGTCATTGATGCCAAGGGACTCCGGTGCAGAGGATTCCCACTGTGGTTCTGCGGCATGAGCCACTGGGGCAGACAATCCGAGTGCGGCGGCAGTGAGCGCGGCAACGATTCGCTGGGACATTATTCTTCTTTCTCACGACATAAATAGACAAAATAATTATATTCATATATTTGCCTTTATGTTTACTTGGATTTAAAAGAATTTATCCTTTGTGCCTGAGCTCACGCATGAAAAAATCCGCCCCACTCCGGAAAGCCGGAGGGAGCGGATGGAATCGCGTCTCAATTAGCCCTGACGAGCCTTGAAACGGGGATCCTTCTTGTTGATCACGAAGACCTTACCGTGGCGGCGAATAACCTGGGCGCCCGGCTTCTTCTTCAGCGACCGAAGGGACTTACGGACCTTCATCGGGCGCTCCTTTCGTTATGCGCAATCTACATGCGGTTGAATAAGTAAAGCACGGACTGGGAATCCCCAGCCATGACACGAGGAAAAATGTTACCTCACACGGCCGTCAATACCAAAACACTAAGGCTTCACGGGTGCGGACTCGCGCTCGTAGCGCGACTTCATCTCCTCGCCTACCTCATCCAGGCTACGTCCCATAGTCTCTGGAACCAAAACCTTGGTGTAGCCGATGGCAATGAGACCAAAGACTCCGAAGACGATAAACGCCACCGGGCCGGTCAGCCACTCCACTAGCGGCAGGAAGTACTGCGCCACGGCCCAGTTGGTGGCCCATAGCGAGAGCCCCGCAATGCCCATGCCTAGGCCGCGCACCTGCAGCGGCACCAGCTCGGAGATGAGTAGCCAGGTAGTGGGCGACACTGCAGCCTGCTGGAAGGCGATAAACAGCGCCATAAAGACCAACGAGACCATCGCCATGGCGGTGGAGTCCTGCGCATGGGAATAGGCAAAGGAGAGGATAAACAGCGAGACCACGTTGCCGGTCAGACCCGTAAGCAATAGTCGCTTTCGCCCAATGCGGTCCACGACCTTGAGCCCCACCCAGCAAGCCAGCACGGATACCGTGCCGATAACGATGGAGGTATAAACCGAGTTGGCCGTGGAAATCCCCACCTGGTTCATCATGGTCGGCGCGAAGTACACAATGGCGTTGACGCCGGTAATCTGCTGCGTCAGCCCCATTAGCATGGCAAGCAGCACCGTAATCTGCATCCACCGATTGGCCTTCAGCGCCTTCCATTCGGATCCACTGGACTTTCGCGCGGTCTCCTGCGAGGTCAGCTCGAAGATATCCATCCCGGCGCGCCCGGCAATCTCTTGGGCGCGGGACATGCGCCCGTTGGTTGCCAGCCATACCGGCGTCTCTGGCAGGAAAGCCATTCCGAGCGCCAGCGCCAGGCCCGGCACGGCGGCTAGGCCCAGCATCCACTCCCAGCTACCGGTAGAAGCCAGCGCGGAGTTGACCAGGTAGGCCATCAACTGGCCCACCACAATCGCTAGGGTATTGAGCGAGACCATGCGCCCGCGCACCTTGGCCGGCACGATCTCCGCGATGTACATGGGGGACACGATGGAGACTGCACCCACGGCAAAGCCCAAAAAGGCGCGCGCCGTTGCCAGCATTCCCACCGAGCCGGAAAGCGCACACCAGATGGAACCCAGCACGAAAATGATGCCGCCGGCAATCAGCGTAAGCCGCCGGCCGAATCTATCGGCGATGCGCCCGGCCGTCAGCGCCCCTACTGCAGCACCCACGAGCAGCATCGAGGTCACCCACCCCTCTTGGTGCGCGCTCATATCGAATGCGGGGCTAATAAAAAGCAAGGCACCGGACATCACGCCGGTGTCGTATCCAAATAGCAGCCCGCCCAGGGCCGCTATGCCAGCTACTACCTTGACATAAACTTCCTTATTCACAGCACAATATTGTGTCAGGCGGCTACCATGAACGTCATGTCGAACGATGCCGAAAATCTGCAGCAAACCATCATAAAAGCCCTGGGTGTGCGCCCCTTTATCGATCCAGAAGCCGAAGTGCAGCGCCGCGTGGGTTTCCTGGTTGATTACCTGCGCACCACCGGCGCTAAAGGCTACGTGCTGGGTATCTCCGGCGGCCAAGACTCCACCTTGGCGGGAAAGCTTGCGCAGCTGGCGGTGGAGCGCGTCGACGGCGCGGAGTTTTGGGCCGTGCGCCTACCCCACGGCGTGCAGGCCGATGAGGACGATGCCCAGATTGCCTTAGATTTCATCCAGCCCGATCACCGCCCCACCGTCGATATCAAGCCGGCCACCCTGGCCCTCGACGAGCAGGTGGCGGATGCATTGCAGCTTGCCGACGTCACCGATTTCAACCGCGGCAATACCAAAGCGCGCCTGCGCATGACCGCCCAATACGCCATCGCAGGCGAGGTCGGCGCGCTAGTCATTGGCACCGACCATGCGGCGGAAAACGTCACCGCTTTCTTTACCAAGTGGGGCGATGGCGCGGCAGATCTCCTCCCTTTGGCCGGCCTCAATAAGCGCCAAGGTGCCGCCCTCCTGAAGCACCTCGGCGCCCCGCGCTCTACCTGGGAAAAGGTTCCCACCGCGGACTTGGAGGACGATAAGCCTCAGCTTCCTGACGAAGAGGCCCTCGGCGTCACCTACGCCCACATCGATGACTACCTAGAGGGCAAGGCGGTTCCCGACGCCGCCCGCGAACGCATCGAAACCTTATGGCGCCGCGGTGCCCATAAGCGCATCATGCCGCAGGGGCCGAACCTTTAGCCCAGCGCCTCCAAGGTTGCGGCCGCCGCGCGCTCCAGCGGCCGGTTATAGCTAGCGCCGTGCGTAAGCGCATGCACCGCCAACGGGTGCAGTTGGTGCATGGGAATCCACTTCTCTATGTCCTTCGGCGCACCATACCCCTGGAAGATTTCCTCGAGGTACGGTGCCCCGAAAAGCGCCAACATCCCCAAATCCGTATGCGGGTGCCCACCATGAGCGGCGGGGTCAATCATGATGCCGCCGTCGGACCCAAAAAGCAGATTGCCCGCCCATAGATCGCCGTGGATGCGCGCCGGTGCCACATCCCAACTGCGCGCGGCGATGGCGTCGCAGGCACGCCTTACCAAGTCCAATTGCGCCGCACTTATCCCCGCCAGTTCCGCGAAGGGCAATACGCGCTGGTTAACGTAGAACTCGCCCCAATTATCCGTCGGGATACAGTCTTGCTCGATGCTGCCGATGAAGTTTTTGCCTTCCCACCCGGTAGGAGGCGCGCCAAACGCTTCGGCTCCCGCACGGTGCATGCGCGCCAGCTCCGCACCAAATGTCCGCGCCGCCTCCGGCGTGGGCATGACCTCATCTACGCGCTCGGTAACAATTTCTAGCCCGTCGGCGCTCACGACGTCGACCACCGCTTCGGTGGCTTCCCCGAGCCACCTCAGTCCGGACGCCTCGGCACCTGCTTGATCCGTGTCGCGTACTCGCTTTGAAAAAGTCTGCATGCCGCCCAGCCTAATCAGGCAAGGTATTTTTTAAAGCGCCGCGCGCTCGCGCGTGGGCAGCGCCATCATAAAGAGCAACGCAATCCCACCAAGCACGGGAATGAAACCAATCAGGCATAACAACCCCGTCCGCCCGGAATCATGCAAGCGCCGGCACATCAAGGAAACGACTGGAATCACAAGTACCGCCTCTGCAATAGGCTCAATATTCACGCCAAAGTGCCGGTCGATAATGCCGATTGCCACAGAACTCAGTACGAGGAAGCCAAAGACCCACCAAAACTCACTCTTGGACGCCCGGCCACGAAAGTTGAAGTATTTCACGAAGAACCTGCCCACTGCTTGCACAGGAGACGCCCCATAGAGCGCTTCGTGTGTAAAGAACCCTGTGGAATCACGATTCATTCTGCGCGCGAGCCCCTTTGATGTTGACTGCATATACTCGGCTGCGCACCATGCTACCCACTTCCTATAAAGGAGGAGCAATGTACTCGGACGTCATTATCGTCGGCGGTGGCTTTGCCGGCACCGCCGCGGCCATCACGTTAGCCCGCGCTAACCGCAATGTTCAGGTTATCGATTCCGGTGCTCCCCGCAATCGCTTCAGCGAACATTCTCATGGCATCCTTGGCCTCGACGGCGCGGCTCCCGCCGAACTGCTTCAGCGCGGTCACGCGGAGGTCAAGAAATTCGGCGGAACCATTACCCAGGGCTCGGTGGAGAAACTCACCCGCACTTCCGAGTGCGAGCCTTGGCAGGCAAAACTTGCCAGCGGCGAGGTTCTCGAATCCCGCCACGTTCTCATCGCGACGGGGCTCACGGACAAGCTCCCTACAGTTCCCGGCCTCAGCGATTTGTGGGGCACCAGGGTCTTTCACTGCCCGTACTGCCATGGCTACGAAGTCACCGGGAAGAAGGTTGCACTCATCGGCGGCGCGAATCCGCCTTTTACCATCCGGATCAGCAAGCTGCTGTCCACGTGGACGGACACGCTGACCTTCTACCCCAACGGCCTTGAGCTCACCGATCTCGATCGCACTCAACTCGCCGGATTGGGCGTAAAAGTAGTCGATGCAGAGGTGACACAGGTCCAAACAGATGAAGCGACTCCAACCGGCGTGAAGGTGCACAGTTCTGCTGGAGAAGACACCTACGAAGCATGCTTTACTGGGCCCGATTTTCTGCCCAATGACGCACTGCTGCGGGATGCCGGCTGCGAATCGGCCAACGGGTGGGTCAGCGTAGAGTATGGCCAGACCTCGGTATCGCGCCTGTGGGCGGCCGGCAATGTGGTCAGCTCACCGGAACAAGTCTCGCAAGCGATGGGCAGCGGCGCGGCCGTGGGCATCGCCATCGATCAGCTCATGCTCGATGAGGATCTAGCGAAGCTCTAGCCCACCGCAACAAGAAAAAGGAGAGGAACTAATGTTCCTCTCCTTTATATTGTGGAGCTAACGGGATTCGAACCCGTGACCCCCACACTGCCAGTGTGGTGCGCTACCAGCTGCGCCATAGCCCCTCAAACGAGGTGCAACCCTGTGGGCTGCAACTCGCTTAAATATACATGGAGGGTATTTAACTCTCCAAATCGCCTGCTACTGGGTGACGATCTCTACCCAATCACCCAGGTTCTTGCCGGCCTTTTGGTCAGCCTCGGATGGAACATCCTTGCCATCCTTGATGATGCGCGGCGAGGAAACAGAGCCGGTCTCCTTATCCAACTTGTCGTAGTTGGTCTTTGCCACCTTATTGCCCTGCTTGATGTCCACGTTCTTTATGGACTCAACAACATCGTCTTCCGCACCAAGTTCCTTGGCTTGGTCAGCGATGTCTCCGGTCTCCCACTTATTTGCGACACTTTGTTGATTTTGCATGAGGAAATCACGCAAATTCCAGTAGGTTTTGACGTCGCCGGACTTGGCCAGCTCGGACATTGCGGCTGCTGCCTTGGTGGAGTAGCCCTCTTGGTTTTCAATATCCTCGCCGTCTAAGAAGTTGAGGGTACGCACGTGGACGATCAGCTTACCGTCCTCGATAGCTTGCTTCATTTTGCCATCAGTGGCCTGCGCCAATTCAGCGCAATGTGGACAGGAGTAATCTTCGTACAGATCTACCTCAGGGGTATCGTCCGTAGCATTCTCGCCCTTCAGCGTGATAGCACCATCGGTGTACTCCATGGTCATATTGACGTCTTCGATGCCATCATCAGATTGCTTACCGTTCCACACGATATAGCCAATAACAACGGCAATGATGACGAGAAGTACACCGACTCCCCAAATAAATCCGTTGCCACCCTTGGCGTTCGGGTCAGTTACTTTGCTCATTTGAACCTTGCCTTTGAAAATTCTCGGACCAATACAGCCTACCTTGCCCACCTATTAGGGGTGAAGGGCAAACTTGGTGAAAGGGCGTTTAATAGTCCAAACAGTGAAGAATAGATACGCGACATCGCGCAACAGCGTCTTCGCATAATCCATTCCGCGGTCAGGATTTTGGGCGTCATAGCCAAAGCAGCCGCAGTCAATATCTAGCCCGCGGGCCCAGGCCTGTGCGATGCCCACCATAAAAAGCAGCAACACGATGGTGGCCACGATGGAGGACTTTCGCAAAAACAACCCGAGCAGCAAGAGCACGCCACCAATAACCTCCAGTGGGCCGATGACCGTTGCGAGGTAAAGAGCCCAATCAGGCGTAAAAATGTCATATCCCTTAATGGCTTGGGTCATGTCTAGGGTTTTGCCGAGCTTATGCACGCCGGCGTCAATCCACACCCAGGCCATGCCAAAGCGGGCGATGAAGCTGATGACGTCGAACGCCAGCTTCCCATTGATCTTGCTACTCACGAGGATGAGTTTAGCGTTAGCCCTTTAAAACATTGGCAACAACTGCCTGTGCTTCTGCTTGCACCTTTCTGAGATGTTCCTCACCCAGGAAAGACTCCGCATAGATTTTGTATTTATCTTCCGTACCAGAAGGACGCGCGGCAAACCACGCATTCTTTGTCGTCACCTTCAGGCCGCCAATGGCCGCACCGTTGCCGGGAGCCTCCGTCAGCTTGGCCACGATTTCCTCGCCCGCTAGCTCCGTGGCGGAAACTTTTTCCGGAGACAGCTTCTTGAGGATGGCCTTCTGCTCGCGGTTCGCGGGGGCGTCGGTGCGAGCATAGGCTGGGGTGCCGAATTTCTCCGCCAGTTCTGCGTAGCGCTGGGACGGAGTCTTGCCGGTGACGGCGGTAATCTCCGCGGCGAGCAGGTCCATAATAATGCCGTCCTTATCGGTGGACCACACGGAGCCATCGAAGCGCAGGAAAGACGCCCCGGCGGATTCCTCACCACCGAAACCAATGGTGCCTTCGACCAATCCCGGCACAAACCACTTGAAGCCGACGGGAACTTCCACCAATTCGCGACCCAAGCTTTCCACCACGCGGTCAATCATGGTGGACGACACCAGGGTCTTTCCCACACCGGCATTTCCCCACTGCGGGCGGTGACTAAAGAAGTACTCGATAGCCACGGCAAGGTAGTGATTGGGGTTCATCAGGCCGGCATCGGGAGTGACAATGCCATGGCGGTCCGCATCGGCGTCGTTGCCGGTGGCAAGGTCGAACTTAGAGCGGGCGTCGATAAGCGAGGCCATAGCATTCAGCGAAGAACAATCCATGCGGATCTTGCCGTCCGTATCCAAGGTCATAAAGCGGAAAGTGGAATCCACCTCCGGATTCACAACCGTCATATTGAGCTCATAATGATCCGCGATGGCCTGCCAATAATCCACGGAGGCACCACCCATGGGATCTGCGCCGATGCGCAGGCCGGAATCTTTAATAGCCTGCATATCCACCACATTCTTAAGGTCAGCCACGTAGTTGTGTACGTAGTCATGCTTGATGCAGCGCTCGTCCAGCACGCCGTCGACAGGCGTTCGCTTGACGCCCTCCAGCCCGGCGCGCAAGTACTTGTTCGCGCGGCCAGCAATCCAATCGGTAGCCTGAGCGTCGGCCGGGCCGCCGGTAGGCGGGTTGTATTTGAAACCGCCATCGCGGGGAGGATTATGGGACGGAGTAATCACGATGCCATCGGTGCCAGGGTGGGTCAGGATAGCGTGGGAGATCGCCGGCGTCGGCGTGTAGCGGCCGCGGTCATCAACGCGAACCTCCAAACCGTTGGCTAGCAGCACCTCGAGGGCGGAGACCATGGCAGGCTCGGACAGCGCGTGGGTATCGCGGCCGACAAAAATCGCCCCAGCAACGCCTTGCTCCGCACGGTAATCCACAATGGCCTGGGTAATCGCTAGGATATGAGCCTCATTAAAAGCGCAATCGAGCGCGGAGCCGCGGTGGCCAGAGGTTCCGAAGGACACCTGCTGATCCGGGTTATCCGCATCCGGGGTACGGGTGTAATAGGCGGTAACCAGTTCCGCGATATCGATGAGGTCCGATGGTTGTGCCAGTGTGCCGGCGCGCTCGTGGGCCATGGCGTGCTCCTTGAGGGGGTTGGGTTGGGATACCCTTCCAGCTTGCCTGCTCTGCTGCGGTTGCGCAGGACGAATATTCCCCCGGCTGGGGGTATAGGCAAATTTACTCCATTTCTATAGTTCGCTAGATTTACAGAATGGACTCGCTTAATTCCATCCTCTCCGCCATCAGCACTGTGGTGTGGGGACCGTTCATCCTCATTCCCCTCCTCCTAGGAACCGGCCTGTGGCTGACCATTCGTTTGGGCGGACTCCAATTCCGAGCGCTGGGCCGCGCGATGCGTCACATCTTTGCCACAGACTCTGACGATGAGTCCACCGAGGGTGATATTTCCAATTATCAGGCGCTGACCACCGCCCTTGCCGCCACCGTAGGCGTGGGAAATATCGTCGGCGTGGCCACGGCGCTGTCCATCGGTGGCCCTGGCGCACTGGTATGGATCTGGATTACCGGCCTCGTAGGCATGGCTTCCAAGTACACCGAGGCCTACCTGGGCGTGCGTTTTCGCACCACGGATTCCAAGGGCGAGATGTCCGGTGGGCCGCAGCAGTACCTGAAGCGTGGCATCCCCGGACCACTCGGCTCGGTACTAGCAGTATTCTTTGCCATCTTTGCAATTTGCGCGTCCTTTGGCATCGGCAACCTCGCCCAAGCCAATGCTGTGGCCACCAATATGGAATCGACGTTCGGCATCGCCCCGGCGGCCACCGGCGCGATCCTCTTCGTCTTGGTGGGCTCCGTGCTCCTCGGCGGAATCCAGGCCATTGGGCGCATTACCGCCGCCTTCGTCCCGTTGATGATCATCGTCTACGTCCTGGGCGGGCTCTATGTGATCTTCTCGCACGCCACGGAGATCCCCGCAGCCTTCGCCATGATCTTCAGCGATGCCTTCACCGGCACCGCCGCAGGTGGCGGGTTCGTGGGCTCCACCATCATGATGGCCATTCAATACGGTGTTGCCCGCGGCATTTTCTCCAATGAGTCCGGCATGGGCTCCGCCGCCATCGCCGCCGCGGCCGCCAAGACCCCGCACCCAGCGCGCCAGGGGTTGGTATCGATGACCCAGACCTTCATCGACACCATCATCGTGGTCACCATCACCGGCTTGGTCATTGTTGTAGGCGGCACCTGGGATATGGGCCGCGACGAGGCCGGAATCATGACGGCCGAGGCCTTCTCCCGCGTACTGCCGGGAGATTGGGGCGGCACCATCGTTTCGCTCTCCATTATTTTCTTTGCCTTTTCCACCATCATGGCCTGGGCGTATTACGGCGAGCGTTCCCTGGAATCCCTGTGCGGGCGCAAAGCTTCCATCCCCTACCGCATGTTCTTCGCCTGTCTCCTTTTTGTCGGCTCCGTCTCGGAACTCGAGCTCGCTTGGACCTTCTCCGATCTGGCTAACGGTCTCATCGCCATCCCGAACCTCATTGGCTTGCTCCTCCTCTCCGGCCTTGTGGCCCGCGAGACCAAGGCCTACCTAGCCTTCGACCCCAAGCTCAATAAGCCAGTGGATGAGGTGCGCGCGTTCGTAGAGTCCCAAGGGATGAACTGGAAGTAACATAGGCCGCATGCCTCAATTCCTCGTCGTGGGTGCTGGCGCTGCGCTCGGTGCGGCTGCCAGATACTTGCTTTCCGTAGCGCTCGGCGGCGGCATGATCCCGCTGCTCATCATTAATATTCTCGGCAGCGCGCTCATGGGCTACTTCCGCCCCGGCCCTTTTTGGGGCACCGGCGTGCTCGGCGGTTTCACTAGCTTTGCCACCTTCGCTTTCCTGACTTCCGAGGCCCATTGGACCATCGCTTTAGTCTATGCCCTAGCCACCATTATCGGCTGCGTGGGCGGCTACCTGGCAGGTGACAAGCTGCGATGAATCTTATCTGGGTCCTTCTCGGCGGCTTCGTTGGTGGCAGCCTGCGCTATGGCTTTACTCGGCTTGTGCCCGCCCCCTACTGCACTTTCGTGGCGAATATTTTGGGCTCCCTAGCCCTTGGCCTGGCCTATGGTTTCGCCCAGCTTGCCGACGCCCCCCTTATCCACCCCTTCCTCGCCCTCGGCCTAGCCGGCGGCCTGTCCACCTGGTCCACATTGGCGAAGGAACTGGGAGAAATGATCAAACGCAAGGAGTGGTGGCGGCTTAGCAAATATCTCTTCTGGACCATCGGCCTCGGCATCGTTTTAGCCTGGCGCGGCACCATCTGGGCGGCACGCATTTATCACGGCATATAAGCAAAATGGTCTCATTCTCCGCGCGAAGAATGAGACCATTAGCTGTATACCTAGTCTGCGATTGCCTCCAATGGCGGTGTCTTTGCCGCACGGTTCGACGGCCACACGGCCGCGATAATACCCACGATGGCCGAGCCCACCAGCATGATGAGCACCATCGCCCACGGAATCTGCGCAGAGTCCAGTCCCTCATCGCCAAGTATCTCGATGAAAGACCAACCGAGGCCCAAGCCAATAAGGATGCCCATCACCGCGCCGAAGAGCGCAATCTGCACTGATTCAAGAGTGATCATCGTGCGGATCTGGCGGCGCTGCGTACCCACGGCACGCAACATGCCGATCTCTTGGCGGCGCTCAATAACACCCAGGGTCAGGGTATTGACAATTCCCAGCACGGCAATAATCACCGCAAGGGCAAGCAGGCCATACAGGACGGAAAGCATCTGGTCGATAAAGCCAGCCGCCTGGCCGGCATACTCCTCACCAGAATTAACCTGGACCACAACCAAATCCTTGACCGCATCCTCCAGATTATGGCGCAGCTCTTCCTTGTCATAGCCTTCTTGACCCAAGACGCCCACCATTTGGACGGTGAAGGACTTCTTCGGTGCGACCTTTTCCGCCACATCCTGCGAAAGCATCATATTCTGCACTACATCGGTGGGCTTAAAGGTACCGACCAGCTCCGCCTCTGCCTTCTTATCCTTTTCCGCAGAAGTAACCTTGTAGGTCTCTCCTACCTTCCACCCGTGTTCCTTGGCAAAGTCCTCGGTAGCAATGAAGCCCTTCTCCAAGTTGGCATCACCCTCGACCATATCGAGCGCAATCATCGACGACGGATCTCCATCCGCAGTCATCGTTTGCTGGAATTGTGGACCATAATCCATCGATGCCTGACCATCGACGGCCACCGGAGCCATACCGACGGTAATCACCTTATCGACGCCCTCGGCCTCCGCCGCGCGTTTACCCGTGTCCTTCGGCGTCGGGAACTCACCAGAGCTAGGACCGGAAAGCAGGTAATCAGAGGTGATGTTTTGCTCCACGGTATCGGCCACGGAGGACTTCATAGTTGCGCCCAGCATGCCAATAGCGGTCACTAGGGCCACACCCAAAGTTAGCGCGAAGGCAGTGGCGGCGGTGCGGCGCGGATTGCGACGAGAGTTGGTAGCCGCCAACGAACCGATGGCGCCGAACGGCTTACCGATTGCCTTGCCCACCGTCGGCACCAAAGGCAGCGACAAAGCAGGGCCGGCTAGGAAGAATCCCACGATGACACCGAATGCGCCGACGCCGACGAGGATGGCGCGGACGTTCGTCTCGCCGTCGGAAAGCACGCCTGCCAACGCCGCCACAATACCCACCAGCAAGATAATGGCACCGAAAATCGTGCGTACCTTCAGGGAAGTTCCAGAAGCAGATTCGGTAGTGCGCATTGCCTCAACCGGCTGCACGCGGCCCGCGCGCCGTGCCGGCGCCCACGCAGATACAACCGTCACGATAGTGCCCAAAATGATTGGAACTACGATTGCCGAAACGCTCAGGCCCAAGCCGCCATCGAGAGGCATTCCCTGCGCGCTCATGACTGCCTTAATGATTGCGACCAACCCCATACCAGCAACCACGCCAACTATGGACCCCAGAACACCAACAATGGCGGACTCCACCACCACCGAGTTTGTGATCTGGCGACGGGAAGCACCCAGCGCACGCAAGAGAGCAAACTCCTTGGTGCGCTGTGCGACAATCATCGAGAAAGTATTTGCAATGATGAAGGTGCCCACTAGCAGCGCAATTAGGCCGAACGCGATGAGGAAGTAATTGATGAACTTCAAAGCAGAAGACATCATCTCCGAGGTCTCCTCAGCCAGGCGCTCACCCGACTCCGCTTCGACTTCATACTTCTCATTCAGATGGTCCACCAAGGCATTCGCATCCACTCCATCGGCTGCAGAAACCTTGAGCTGGCTCGGCTCACCGTAGCGCTCCAGGTAATCTTTTTCAGCCATGCTCAGCACGATGCTCTCGCCCTGGTCGACCGCGGGCTCCGAGATGCCAGAAACCGTCACCGTATCCTGCTCATCAGGGTGAACCACAGTCAGCTTCTGGCCCACGGAAATGTCGTATTTGTCTGCCGCGGAAGAGTTGACGAGGACCTCGTTCTTACCGCTAGGCTCCTCGCCCTCCTTCAGCTCATCGGCGCCACCAACGACCTTGTCTTCTGGGTAGAACGGGACAACGCTGGCCGTGCCGCCCTGGGTTTGATAGGCCTCCGAGTTCTCATCGGCCGCGACAACGGTCTCCGAATCCGCGATATTGATGTTCTTGACATCCTTATCGTCGGCCAACTTTTGGCGCAACTTGTCATCCAGTTTCGCGCCATTGTCGTCCTTTTGGCTCACCACTGCATCCACGCCGCGGAACTGATTATCCACGGCGGCCTCAAACGTAGACTTCAGCGAATTGGTAAACATAAACGAGCCGGCAATAAACGCAGTGCCCAAAACCACCGCAAGAATCGTCAGCCCAAGGCGCAACTTATGCGCCACAATATTACGCAGAGATACTCTGCGCATTGCGTTTCCGCGTGCCATTTAGCCCTCAATCTCCGCCATTACCTGGTGAATGGCCTCCATCGTCGGATTGTGCAACTCATTCACAAGCTTGCCGTCAGCAAGGAAAACCACCCGGTCCGCATACGAGGCGGCCTTGGCATCGTGCGTCACGATGACCACTGTTTGGTTGTCCTTATCCACCGCGGTTCGCAAAATGTCGAGCACCTCGGCCGAAGAATTCGAATCCAGGTTGCCCGTTGGCTCATCGCCGAAGATGATTTCCGGCCGAGAAACCAATGCACGAGCACAGGCCACGCGCTGCTGCTGTCCGCCAGACAATTCAGCTGGGCGATGTTCCAGGCGCTCCGCTAGGCCAAGGCGGCTAGTGACCTCCTCAAACCACTGCTTATTGACGTCCTTACCTGCAATATCCGTAGGCAGCGTAATGTTTTCCGCCGCAGTCAGCGTAGGCACAAGGTTAAAGGACTGGAAAATAAAGCCCAGCCGGTCACGACGCAGCGCCGTAATGTCTTTGTCATTGAGCGCAGAAATATCGGTATCACCGATAAATGCTGATCCGGAGGTCGCTGAATCGAGACCAGCCATGGTGTGCATCAGCGTCGACTTACCGGAACCCGATGGGCCCATGATCGCAGTGAATTCGTTCTTACCGAATTCAATGGATACATGATCAAGAGCGACGACGGCTGTGTCATCGCTTCCGTATTGCTTAAACAAGTCAACGGCGCGAGCCGCAGCATCAGTCATGAGACAAGTTCTCCTTGTAAATGGGAAATTACCTACTTAAGTCTAGCGACCGTGATCTCCGGCCGACATCATCCCTGAGGAGGAAAACGGCATGAGAGAAGCCGGCACGACCGTTCTCCTGGTCACAACACCGCAGGCTCCGGTCTACTCCCTAGCCCTCCCTTCTTTTTGTTCTTTGTTGTTGGTGTGTGAGGTATTGGGCCCAGGTGTGGTTCCAGTGTGTGTGGTGTGTGGCTAGTGGTCCGGTGGGGTGGTCTAGTTGGTAGGTGCCGTCGTGGTGGAGCCAGGCGATGGTGCCGGTGATGGGGTCGAGGATGTAGTGGATTCTGCGGTCGGTTTTGATGTTGTGGTGGTGTTGGCAGAGGTTTACTAGGTTGTCTGGGCTGGTGGGCCCGCCGTAGTGGTATTCGATGCGGTGGTCGAGTTGGCACCTGGTGGCGGGGACGGTGCAGTCGGGCCAGCGGCAGGTGGCGTCTCTGCCTTGGGTGTAGGCGCGGATGTCGGTGTTGGGGGTGTAGGAGTCTATCTCGTCGGCTTTAAGTCGGCGGATGAAGGTGTTGTCTGCAGGGGCGTGGTTGAGGTTTATCCATCCGGCACCGGGGTGAAAGACCAGGTTGGCGTTGTCGTTAGTGGTGAACGTGTTGATAGCGACGCTGGTGTGGGTGTCTTCGAGGATCAGGTCGATGAGGCCTTGTGCGGCGGTGGTTGCGGCTTGGTTGGTGTAGGCGTCGATGTGGCGGGCGATGATGGTGGCGGTCGCACTATCGCAGGTAAGTGTGAATGTGGTGGTGTTATCTGGGTTGTAGTTGATGCGCAGTCGTGGTTGGGGTTGTTGTTCTTTGTCTTCGGGGCGCAGGTGGCAGTCGATGAAGGTGCGGATAAATCGGCGCAGATCAGCATCGGTGGGTACTGTTTGGTTGGGTGTGGTGGGGGTGAGGAAGTCTGCGAGTGCGGCGTCGATGGCTTCGAGGTGGTCTAGGTTGTCTTCTAGGCGCTTGAGTTCGCGGTCGATGATGCGCAGCTTGTTAAGGTCGAGTATCCAGTGGTGGCCTTGTACTTCGGTGACTAGGGGTAGTTGGCGGATGCGGAAGTGGGCGCGGATGTATCCGAGGAGCTTCGAGTAAGAGATGCCGAGATCTCTAGCCAGGCCGGTCAGGCTTAGGTCAACATCCTCGTCTAGTTGCGGGAGGATCGCGCGAAAAAGAAACCAGGAGGTTTTACGCGTATAGGTGCCGGCTTTACCAATGTGGTTTCCGGGTGCATTGGTGGTATAAAAGGCCTCTGGCACATCACCGTCGTCTAGGTGGTAAGCGTCGGACTGGTCGCCGATAAGGAGGGTGCCGGGGTAGTCGAGGGTGGTATCTGTTTCGGGCGGGGCGAGTGTGGCAGTCATGGATGGGGCACTCCAGCAGAGAAGAACAGGGTTCGTACGTGTTTTCTAACAAGTGCCTTTATAGTAACCCGGATTAAGGACATGTGGCCTTAGTGGGGGTGTTTGTGTTCGAATAGGGTGCCCTAAATCCGCAGGGATTCCCAGAGTCGCACCACACCCGCCAGCGGGGGTAAAAGGAAGGGTTTAGGGTTGGGCGGCGTCGGCAAGCTGGTTGCGAATTTCAGGGCAGTCAGCAAACTTTCGCTGTAGGCGTCCTAAGAAGTCCTCAAATGAAGCCGGGTCAGCTACTTTCTGAACTTTCCCGAGCAACCCATACGCTTGGTCGCGACCAAAGGCATCTTCTGTTTCCAGCTTCTCCTCGATAAGCTGCATAAGAACGGGAATGGTTTCGACCCGCAGGTGCGGAAAAAGTAGTTCTGCCACATTGCGTTGGAGCCCGGCGTCCGAGGCTGTCGCCCATGCTCGTTTCGGATCGCGTAGGCACTGATACTGAAACATTGCAAGATCCCAGGGCTTATCACGCAGCCGAGCCTCGATGTGCTCCACTGCGCTATCCCCCACCGCCACAAAAAGTCCTTTCGCTGTCGAAAGCCATGGAAACGCGTCGAAAACTCGCTCATTGACATAAGGGCTGCGGTGAGGAAAATGGACGTCGGTAATCGCGGCCCAACCACCAGCAATGTTGAACGTTTCCTCAGCGGGAAGGATTCGCATCGCTTCTTCCGAGTACGTGTAAGCAAGGTCGAACCGGCCGATCTCCGAAAGCCCGCTAATGAGCTGCTCGTATCCGTCCGTGTGGGTACGAAATACCTCCTCGACAGAACCGGAAAGCACCGCTAACCGACGACCGACATACTCACCCTGCGCACGCTCGCGCAGCTCTTTGAGGCCTTCAGGCCCTAAAGCCTCCGCGTACTGTACGGGGTCGATATAAACCTGCTCCGCATACGGCGACTCGAGAACGCCCAAAAGCCACTCGGCCAAGCGCAGACCGTCAACCTGGGCCAATTGGGCGGCCTGAGGTAGTTCCTGGGCCAAGCGCCCCGCGCACCAGATCACGGACCCAACTGGATCATTAACCAGCGGCAACTGTAGCAGAAGCTCTTCTAGCGCCCGTTGCGCGACCGGGAAGACGTCGCAAGGCTCTATTGACTTGACGTCTTCGCTGGGCAGGTGTTGAGGCTCATCAATTGCCAAATTCAAAAGCACACCCGCCTGCCACACCTGGTCGGCGTACGCCCGTGAATCGTCGGGGTCAGTCAGATTCAAACCTGAGGGGTTTACAAGGGTGTTGGTTGCTTCGACAAGCGTCTGCACTACTTCAGGCTTTCCTTCAAATCCGCGTGAAACTCCTTCAGCGTTTCCGTGAGCTCCCATATCTGGTTACGCTCCTCCTCAAACATGCGGTCAACGAGGAAATCCACGCCGACCAAATCATCCGGATGCAAGCTATCCAAATAAGCCAGGAGCTTATCGACGCCTTCGAGTCCAAGAATTCCTTGCTCAACCTGGTCCGCCACATAAGAAATTTGCTTTTGGTCCATGGTGAGGAGAATAGCAAAACATAAAGAGAAGGAGGCGGTGGTTGTCCGTCTCCTTCTTTGTTGTTTCTGTATTTTGTTGTTTGTTGTTGTTTGGTGTCGGCGGTGACTTACTCTCCCACAGCCTCCCGGTTGCAGTACCATCAGCGTGTGCAGGCTTAGCTTCCGGGTTCGGAATGGGACCGGGCGTTTCCCTGCAGCTATTGACCACCGACAAACATGCGAAGCACATACCCTTACTTGTTGGGTGCCCACCTGGGGTGGGTGTTGTGTCAGATACTGCATAGTGGACGCGGTCACGACGGTGACTATGTTTCTTTACTCTCTTTTTTGTTGTTACACCAGTGTGTTGGTGTTTGTTGTGGTCAATTAGTACCAGTA
>NZ_JASPII010000014.1:0-64522 GCF_030229635.1 Corynebacterium marquesiae | reverse complement strand
TAGAAACCGAGTACTATCTCACCCAGCCCATCAACACAGGGCCGTAAAAGAAGCGGAACTAAACCCAGGACGCTTCAATGCACGCGCTATACTGGCTCAACGTGGGGATCACCCCTGCGCCAGGATCGTTGATTTCAAGAAAGGGAAAGAGATGGGGAACCAACGAAATAGAGCACGAATTTACCTTTTATTCGCTGCGGTTTGTACTCTATTGTTTCTTATGTCGGTAATTATCGTAGGCAACGTCGCACTGAATTGGATTTTCGGCATCGCTGCCTTATCGGGGTATTTCATGAGTGTGCTTCAAATGATGGTCGAAGCTAGGAGTGAATAGCTGTCCGGGTCAGAACTTTGGTAGTGCCTTCTACAATTTGATGCGAAGTGCACTCGAATTGATCATTGGCTATCCGGCCTAGGTTATTGATGCTCTACTAGGTGGTGCGTGTAAAGAGGTAGATCGGACTCGAATTGCCGAGGCTTTCCGCTAATAGGGTCGGTGAATTCGATATGGGTCGCTGTGAGATGCATAGGAATACGCATGTCCTCTGCTTCTTCGGGAAAGGTTTTTGGATAGACGGGATCACCCAGGATGGGTACGCCGGCCTGCCACATATGGAGACGCAATTGATGGGTCTTTCCCGTTGTTGGTTTTAGCGTGTACTTGCCCAATCGCGGCAGGTCGCCGTGGATTTTTTCATAAGGGGTGTTGTCTATTCGCTCGACTGAAGCGAGCGTGGTGAATGCGTTAGGGCGACCGTCGCCGATTCGGCCCTGGATTTCGCCGGGGGTTTTGGTGAGGTGGGAGGCCCACTGGAGGGGCGTCGGAAAGCGGCGGTATTCGGCGATCGCCTGATAGGTCTTTTGTACTTTCTTTTCCGCAAAGAGCGTTTGGTAGGCGCCGCGAACATCACGATGTTTGGTGAATAGCAAAATTCCGGAGGTAAGTCTGTCTAGGCGGTGCGCCGGTGCGAGCTCGTCGTTTCCTGTCATTCGTCGGAGCTGGACTGTAGCTGTTTGTACGATGTGGCGTGCGCGTGGCATGGTTGCCATAAACGGCGGCTTATCGGCGACGAGGATATGCTCATCTTCGAAGAGAATAGGGACGTCGTAAGGCACCGGTGTTTCGGGTGCCGGAATGCGGTAGAAAAAGACGTCCTCGTCGTTGCCTAATATTGAGTCCGGCCGAAGCCTGGTCTGATTGCGTAGGACAACCTCGCCGGAGTCGAAGCGCGCCTGGAGCGCCGAGGCGTCGTCATCGGGGTGTCGATGGCGTTGTGCCGAAATTACTGCACTAAGAAAGTCCCAGGCCGTTATGCCTGCCTCGGAGGTGCGCACGCGGGTTGGATTCAGGCCGTCTTTAATCGGCAAAGGCGTGAAACCTTTTCGGCGATGTATTAATGTTTTGTCCATGGATTTTAACTCTCTCATTGAACCGGTTGTTGCCTTTTTCTCTGAAGGTATTGGTGCCGTAATTCGCACCGTCTTGGAGTTTGTGTACACCGTTATGTTCCCGTCGAATTCCGAGGCTGCAACCGTCAACCCTCAAGCCTAATCCGTACTACAATTAAGGTATAACCACCGAAAGGACACATCATGGCTAAGGAAGACATTGTAGTCGTTGCCGTTGACGGTTCGGATGCATCGAAGAATGCAGTACGTTGGGCCGCAAATACGGCTATGAAGCGCGAGATTCCACTGCGGATCGCATCTAGCTACACCATGCCACAGTTCCTGTACGCAGAGGGCATGGTTCCGCCAAAGGAGCTTTTCGACGACTTGCAGGCCGAGACCCTCGAGAAGATCGAGGAAGCTCGCGCCATCGCTCATGAGGTAGCCCCAGAGCTGAAGATTGGTCACACTGTGGCCGAGGGCTCCCCGATCGACATGCTGCTAGAAATGTCGCACGATGTCACCATGATCGTCATGGGCTCCCGCGGCATGGGTGGCCTGTCCGGCATGGTGATGGGTTCTGTCTCCGCTTCGGTTGTATCGCACGCCTCTTGCCCGGTGGTCGTCGTTCGCGAGGATAATCATGTTACGGACTCCACTAAGTACGGCCCTGTCGTCGTTGGTGTGGATGGTTCCGAGGTATCGCAGAAAGCTACTTCTTACGCATTCCGAGAGGCTCAGGCCCGCGGTGCTGCTTTGATTGCCGTGCATACTTGGATGGATATGCAGGTGCAGGCTTCCTTGGCGGGTCTGTCGGCCGCCCAGTCCGAGTGGGCTGATATTGAAAAGGAGCAGAGCGAGCTTCTGACCGAGAATCTGAAGGAGCCGCGTGAAGAATACCCAGAGGTTGAGGTAAAGAAGCTCATTACCCGTGACCGTCCAGTGAGCGCTTTGACCGAGGCTGCAGAAGGCGCGCAGCTATTGGTTGTTGGTTCGCACGGTCGTGGCGGCTTTAAAGGCATGCTCTTGGGCTCGACCTCTCGCGCACTGTTGCAGTCCGCACCGTGCCCGATGATGGTTGTCCGTCCGGATGAGGAAGACTAAAAGCTGCTGTTCATAGAGCGCTTCGCCCACAAGGGCGGAGCGCTCTTGTTGTGTGGAGCCGCCTTAGGTAGTGTGCCCTCGTGTACGCTAAGGTATACCCGCTATTTTAGGAGGATTACATGAATTTGGGTCTGGGGCTTATTAGCTCGATTGTTATTGGTATCATTGCCGGCTGGCTGGCAGAGAAGATTATGAAGCGCGACCACGGCCTGCTGACCAACCTTATTGTTGGTGTGCTGGGTGGCGTCATCGGTGGCATGATTATCCACTTCCTGAATATTGAGGAAGGTGGATGGATCTTCTCCTTGATTGCCGCTACGGGTGGTGCTTGTATCCTGTTGTGGATCGTGGGGCTCATCAAGAAGTAGCCCGAATTTAATTCGCGTACAAACCGGTTTGTCTATAAAGTATAGATGAACCGGCTTTGTCGTTTTAGAGAGGAACCCATGGCAGAGAAGAAGTCGCGCCGTAATCGGCCCAGCCCGCGCAGCCGGCTGCTGGAATCGGCGACCAAGCTTTTTACCACCGAGGGCATTCGCGTTATCGGAATTGACCGCATCCTACGCGAGGCAGATGTGGCTAAAGCTTCTTTGTACTCCTTATTTGGTTCCAAAGACGCGCTCGTTATCGCTTATGTAGAAGCTTTGGATGAGAAGTTCCGCCAAGATTGGGAACAGCGTACCGCAGAGATGACGGATCCGGATCAAAAGATCCTGGCCTTTTTTGATAAGGCGATCGAGGAAGAACCCACGCAGGAATTCCGCGGCTCCCACTTCTTGAATGCGGCAGGAGAGTATCCGCGCCCCGAAACCGAGGCGGAACACGGTATCGTGGCTGCCTGCGTTGAACACCGTAATTGGGTGCATTCCACTCTGACGGCTTTGCTAACTGAGCGCAATGGTTACCCATCGTCCTCGCAGGCGAGCCAGCTGTTGATTCTCTTGGATGGCGGCCGTGCGGGTGCTCGGCTCACCAAGGAGATTGGGCCGCTGCAGACGGCCCGCGACCTGGCTACTCAGATGCTTTCTGCTCCCCCTGCTGATTATTCGATTTAAGGTACTTTCGCGCCTCCATACGTAGCTGGTTGACCCGCTTCTTCTCCTCCTTGGAGAGGGCGGGTTCTTTTTCGCGCTTGCGCCAGCGGCGAATGCTTTCGCGACGCATAGCGTGGACATCCTCAGTAAGCGGGTAGTCGCGGTGCAAAATGATCTCAAAGATAGCGGTTTGGATCAACGTGAAGAGATAGGCGCAGCCCCAGTAAAGAATGATTGCTACTGGGATAGGTCCGGTTTGGGCTAGGTGCCACAGGAAGAAAGGGATTACCAACAGCAAAAAGCCCATGAGTATGAAGACGCGGCGGTTGACCTTCTGATCAAATTGAGTGGTGCGGAAACTGCGCACGAGGGAAATGACGGAATTAGCCATGGTAAAGGCGATGGCGGCAATGAGGATGGGGTTGATGAGGTCGCCGTGCTCGCGGGCGAAATCCGTCAGCGGAGCGCCGTAGAAGGTGGTTTCGCGGAAGGCCGAAACATCGGAGGCATTCAACATGCCCACGGTGGTGGAGCCGCTCTCAATATTGGACATGCGCAGGAGCACTTGATAAAGGCCGATGAAGGCCGGAATCATGATGAGCGGGGGGACACAACCAGCTGCGGGGTTGTAGTTATAACTCTTCATGAGGTTCTTTTCCTCTTGCATGAGCGCCGCCATCTCCTCGGTGGTGGTGGCGTTATTCATCTGCTTTTTGATGCGGTTATTCTCCGGGCGGATGAGTGCGCCGATACGGGCGGAGCGTACGGAAATCCAGTTCAGGGGAACAACGATGCCGCGCACGGTGATAACCAGCAAGATGATGGAAATCAGCCAGGCCGTAGATTCACCGACGAAGCTGCTGATGAGCCAGTGCCAGAACTTCATGATTCCGGAAACTGGGTACATGAAGACTTCGTACATGCTTAACCTTTCATGGGCAGTATGGTTTAAGGCATGACTAAAGTTCTTGGGGAACTCATGCTAACCATTGGCGTGGTTCTTTTACTCTTTGCATTCTATGAAGCCTATTGGACAAATGTAGAATCCGGTCAGCTGCAGGAGGAGGCGAGCGCCCACCTCGAAGAGCAATGGCGAAATCCCCGGCAGAAGCTAGAGCCGGAGTTGGGTGAGGCGTTCGCGCAGCTTTATATTCCCACGTTCGGTTCTGACTACCGCTTCGCCATTATTGAGGGCACTAATGAAGATGACCTGCTGCGCGGCCCGGGCCGCTACGAGGATTCCCAGATGCCGGGAGAGATGGGCAATTTTGCGGTTGCGGGCCACCGCGTGGGCAAAGGAGCTCCCTTTAATGACTTGGGCAAGCTAGAGACCTGCGATGACATCGTGGTGGAGACGCACAAGGAGCGAATTACCTATCGCGTTTTGCCCATCGATGGCGAGCAGGCGGACTGTTTCAATGGAATTCCGCCGGAGTATTCCCATGTGGCTGGTCGGCATATTACGACGCCTGGCGACGTCTCGGTGACCAACCCCGTGCCAGAGTCGGACGCCGAACCGAGCCGCGAGATCTTGACCTTGACCACGTGCCACCCGCAGTTTTCCAACGCGGAGCGCATGATTGTGCACGCTATGGAAGTAGAAAAAGAGGAGAAATAATGTATCGCGCTTTGTGGAATCTCTTGCCGGGGCCGACGCCGGTGAAGGTCATCTTGGCCATTGCTATTGCGGTGGGAGTCTTCTTCCTACTTATGGAGGTTGTATTCCCGTGGCTGTCGCCGATGATGCCGTATAACGACGTTGCGGTTTAAAGGCCCAAGTTGGCGATCGCTTCGTGGGCGATTTGCTCTGACTTAACGGTTTGTTGCTGGTTGCTCCACACCAGCACCGCGTGCGTGTCCTTCTGCACGGCGTACACGGCGTGCTCATTGACCACGCCCCGGCCGCCTTCCCAGCCGTCGAAGGAGGCCGGTTCGGTGGCGTCGATAGGCGCGGCCCAATCCACTGCGGCGCGGGCGTCGTCGACCGTGGGCATATCGCGCACGATGACGGTGGCCTGTGGCTCGTCCTGGTAGGACCAAAAGACGCAGGCCGGGGTGGGAAAGCGCGTGTCGATGCCCTGCTTGGTCAGGCGCTGGCCGTTGGTTTCTTCGAGCCAGCCGGGGCCGATGTAAGGGCAATCGCTCCAGTCATTGACTTCCGCGGTTTGGGCGACGTTAACCTCCGGTGACTCCGAAGCCTCCGGAGCGACCGTAGTAGTTGGTGCAGGGGTGGGTGCGGGTGAATCGCAGCCGACGATCCCAAAAGTGGCTAGAGCGAGTAGGGGAAGTAGGCTTTTGCGCATGAGCTCCACAATAGACCGGGATACCGATGCGTTGCGCACCGGCATCCATATCCTGACCGCTGGCCTGCTGGTGGTGGGCATTTTTACCTCCGCGCGGATGCCGCTTTCGCAAGCGATCATCAACCTGCTGCTTTTGGTGGGCTTTGCGGCCGTGTACTTCGCAGGCTCGGTATACGGGGAATATTGGGCCCAGCCTGTGCGCTACCTGTGGTTGTGCATACTCTCGGTGCTGTGGGTTGCGGATCTGTTCGTGGCCCCAGCGGCAATCTATCTGGTCTTCGCCATGTTCTTTTTGTACCTTACGGTGCTGGACATGGCGGCGGGCATCGCGTGCGTCATCGTTGCCTCGATCATCACCGTGGTGGTGCAGATTCCGCAGGGCCTGACCTTCGGCGGTGTCATGGGGCCGGCGGTCTCGGCGCTGGTGACCATAGCGATCACCTACGCCTTCCGGACGCTGTCGCGGATGAATAAAGAGTTGATTGAAACCCGTTCGCAGCTGGCAGCCACGGAGCGCGATGCCGGCATGGTGGCCGAACGTCAGCGCATTGCGCACGAGATTCATGACACCCTTGCCCAGGGGCTGTCTTCCATTCAAATGCTCCTGCATTCAGCGGACCGTGATTTGGATAAGCAGGACGCGGGCAAAGCGCGAGAGCGCATCGAGCTGGCCCGCAGGACGGCCGCGGATAATTTGCACGAAGCGCGGGCAATGATTGCCGCTTTGCAGCCGCCGACGCTCAATGAGGCATCCCTTGAGGCCGCGTTGACCCGTATGGCGGAGAATTTCGGCGCTACCGGAGATATCCACGTCGAGGTGGAATCCGAAGGAGAGGTACAGCAGCTGCCCATGAAGGTAGAGGCGGCGCTGCTGCGGATTGCGCAGGGCGCTGTGGGGAACGTCGTCAAGCATGCAAAGGCAAGCCGCGCCCGGATCACGGTGACCTATGAGGGCGATGAGGTGCGCCTGGATGTGGTGGATAACGGCAAGGGCTTTGATCCGACCGCGGTGGAAAGTACCCCGGCTGGACTGGGGCATATTGGGCTGGCCGCAATTAGGCGCCGTGCACAAGAGCTAGGTGGTGAGGTCATTATTGAATCCGCGCCGGGGGAGGGCACTGCCGTGTCAGTTAGTATGCCCTTAGGCAACCGGGTAGATTAAACTTTTGGTTGACAATGACATCGATAGGAGGAATGTCGTGATTCGGGTCCTACTGGCAGATGACCACGAAATCGTCCGCCTGGGTCTGCGCTCCGTGCTTGAGGGGGCAGAGGATATCGACGTCGTAGGGGAGGTCGCTACGGCCGAAGCTGCGGTGTCGGCAGCGCAGGCGGGCGGCATCGATGTCATATTGATGGACCTGCGCTTCGGCGCGGGCGTGGAGGGGACCCGCGTTATGGGTGGCGCGGAGGCAACCGCGCAGATTCGCTCCGCGATGGCCACCCCGCCCAAGGTCCTCGTGGTTACCAACTATGACACTGATGCGGATATCCTCGGCGCTATCGAAGCCGGTGCCGTGGGCTATTTGCTCAAGGATGCACCACCGCACGAGCTGCTGTCCGCAGTGCGCTCGACTGCGGAGGGTGATTCGGCGCTATCTCCCATCGTGGCCGATAGGCTGATGACTCGCGTGCGTACGCCACGCACCTCCCTCACGCCGCGTGAGCTCGAGGTCTTGCAGCTGGTAGCAGCGGGGGCGTCGAACCGGCAGATTGGCCAAGACCTCATGCTGTCTGAGGCCACGGTAAAGTCCCACCTTGTGCACATTTATGACAAATTGGGTGTGCGCTCGCGCACCTCTGCGGTGGCAGCCGCCCGCGAGCAAGGCGTGCTTTAATTAGCGGCGTTATACGCCTCGATGACGTCCTGCGGGATTTTTCCGCGGTGCGCCACTGGTAGCCCTTGGGCGCGGGCCCATTCGCGGATCTGGCTGGGATTGGCGCGCTGTGCATTGATGTCCGGGGCAATGCGGGCGGCGTCCACGTAGGGGGCCAGAAGATTATGGAAGTGACGCGCGTTATCCACGGAGAGATCGATGAGGTAATTTTGACCGTTTACGCTGAAGCGAACGACTTCTAGCTGATCTTCGGGGATTAGGGTGTGGTCCAAGTCGTCGTAAAATTGGGTCACTTCACGGCGGGACATATTTCCTCCAATTTTAACAATTGCACACCAAGCACAGAGAACATAAACGGTGTTAAAGGGGTAGGGCGGTTAGAAGAGTATCAGCAACTTTTTCTGGCCGAAAATACTTTTCCCGAAAAATCCCGGATCTTTATAGAAAATAAATAAACGCCACCACCGAATAGGGGCGGTGGTGGCGTGTAGCTCTTTTACTGGGCCAGGCGCTGCTGGATTTCCGCAGTAATGGAGTCAATTTCCGAGCTAATGGTCTTGTGAGCGCGGCGGCGCTGCTGCTCGGTCATGAACTCGGCATTATCGATGGCGGAGTCTACTTCTTGCAGGCGGTCACGCACATCGCGCTTGAAGCCGGCTGGAACGTCCGTGTTATCGAGGGAGTTGCGGATGCCGGCGGTGCGGGCCTTGAGCGGCGCACCGTAGCCGGAGAAGGAAGCCATCTGTTCCGAGCTCACGCCCGCCTTAGCGGCCTTGCGCTTTTCGCCTTCGGTCTTCAGGCCCACGTAGCCGCGGTAGAGGAGCGGCAGCAGCAGGGGTGCGGCGGTGCGCAGTGCACCGGCATAGCGCTTGACGTTATCGGAGTTAAAGCGGCCGGCCTTGAGCTTGGCTAGCTCGTTCTTGGCCATCTTCTCCTCATGCTTGCGGCGCTTCTTCAGGCCCTTTTCCTCCGACTTAATGAGGTGCTTTTCCTGCTTGGCCAGGAGCTTTTGCTGGCGGCGGCGGTCCTTAGACTGGGCCTTTACCTCTGCCTTGGCGCGGGTCTTGGCAGCCTTTGCCTGTGCGCGTGCTTCTTGGCGGGCCTTTTTAACTTTCTTCAGAATGCTCATTAAATTTCCCTCACGTTTGATCGAGTCTGGATTCAACTTTACCTTGCCGTTCTATTAAGCTCACCCGGTGTGGAGGATGTGGTTGTTGCTTCGGACCTGGTGGGGTGCCGCTACCGCTTAGTACAGCGGCGCGCGCACCCCGAGATGCCGCGCACCCATGCCTCGATTGCCCGGGCGGAGCGCCACGCGGCTGCAGTGGAGGCCGTCATGGAGATGTTTCCCCGCAAGGGCTCTGGCAGGTTTCGCCGCATCGATCTGGAAGGCGATGAGTGGGAGCGCTCCATGCGCACCCTTGAGGCCTTAGCTTCCGGGTATACGCACATCACCAACGCGGTCTTCGCCACCGAGGAGTGGATGGTGCGCGTAGATTTGCTTCTGCGCGAAGGCGATAAGTACACCCCGATTATCGTGTCCAATCACCGTGTGGCCCGCAAGAATGACACCAAGACGACGCCGGCGGTGCCTACCCATCGCTTGGGCCTGAGCGAGCCGCTCGAGGCGCCGTATAAGCTGCGCCATCATGCGGTAGATGGTTACCGCTTAGCGTTTGCCGCCCGTGCTTTGCGGGATCTCGGGCTCGATTCCGGCCGGGGCGGGGCCATCGGCCAGGACCGCACTCGGGCATTTTTTACGGAAACAGCCAAGTTTGATCTGGAACGCGCCTGGAACCAGCCGCTTCCTACCGCCCCGGTGCGAGTCAAGGAGTGCGCGAGCTGCCGCTTTTGGTCTTTGTGCGAGCAAGAGCTGGTGGCGGCGGATGATATTTCGCTCTTCCTATCCGGCGACCGCGCTAAACCTTATCGCGAGCGCGGGATTACTACCGTGCAGGCGCTTATCGACGCCGACCTGGGCGAGCCCTCCCGCCTTGCTGCTGCCTGGCGCGCCGGGGAAGTGTTGCTGCGCCGCGGCGGCGTGCAGGTCCCGCGCGCAGACGTGGAGGTAGACGTGGATATGGAAGCCTACCTGGACCAGGGCGCGTATCTATGGGGAGCGTGGCACGACGGTAACTACGTCCCGTTTGTTACGTGGGAGCCGTTGGGCGGCCGCGCCGAGGCAGAGAACTTTGCGGCATTCTGGCGCTGGTTGATGGATGTGCGTGCGCAAGCCCATGCGGAGGGCAAAACCTTTGCTGCATATTGCTACTCGTCCCACGGTGAGAACCATTGGATGCGCATGTCCGCGCAGCGCTTCCGCGAGGTAGATGAGCGGGAAGTAGAAGAGTTTATCTCCTCACCGGAGTGGGTGGATATGTTCGCCCACGTCAAACGATCCTTCGCCGGCCCCTTCGGCCTAGGCCTGAAGATAGTCGCCCCGGAAGCGGGTTTTACTTGGCCAGAAGAAGACTTCGACGGTGAAGAATCCGTGAACGCGCGCCGCGAGGCGCTAGCCGGTGACTTCGTGGCGCGACAGCGCTTGCTGGACTATAACTCCGGCGACGTCCAGGCCACCCGCGCGGTCCGCGAGTGGATGGACGCCGGCGCGCCGGGTACTACAGCGCTGTAAATAGGGCGTAGATGACCGCGAGAATCGCTATGCCCGCGTAGACCTGGTTCCACTCTGGCCCCGGCTTCGGATCCGGGCCCTCCGCCTTCTTCATCAAGACCTGCTTCTGGGCCTTCACCGCCCGGGCGATGAGCACGGGGTAGACCGCCAGGGACAGGATGCACAAGAGGGAGGCGACCACCTTAAGCAGGGAAATATCGGTGCCGATCCAGATGAGCAGCCCACCGTTGACGAAGGTGGCGCGCAGGAGGCCGAGTTTGTCCAGCTGTTGCAAGCCCGCCCGGACGGCAGCGGGGCCGCCACCCATGGTGCTGGGCAAGAGGTAGCTCATCACGCCGATGAGCAGTTGACCGGCAAACCCCACCAGCAAGGCGAGGGTGGGCAGCGCCGGCTCGGGCATAAAGAAATGCTGCACCGTGTAGTACACCAAAGACAGCACCAGCCATAAAGAGGCCATGAGCACGGAGACCGAGGAAAAGGTGATGCGATCGCGCGGGTCCTTAGCCACCGTCAGCACATTAGCGAGCCACTGCTGCAAGCTCAGCGCCCAACCGCAGCAGTAGGCGATAAGACCCAACTCGGGGAAGCCGAGGAAAGCGCCCACGATCGTGGCAACCACACCGACTGCGAGCAGCGCAAAGGAGGATTGCATGTGGCGATTAATGCCTTGGGTGCGCCAGATGGAAGGGAAAAGGATGGTGAGAGAACCGGCCGCGGCCAAGCCGATGAATCCGCCGATATTGGCGGCGATATGGGCGAGTAGCAGCGTGGGATGGCCGGGATAGACGGCCAGCAGCCCGCCAAAGATGGCACCCACCGGCAGGCACAGAGCGGAAAGAACATAAGCGCCCACTACGGGGCGGAAGCGCTTATTTTTGGCACCGCGCCATTGCTGGAAGAGCGATGCCGCATGCCAGAGCATCATCAGTGCAATGAGCGTGGCGCCCACCTGAGTAACAATCCAGTGCTGGGACCAGAACTCCATGAGGATTTGACCGATTAACGCGAGGATGATTCCGGCATTGAGTCCATAGATGCGGGCCAATTGGGTAGGTCGAGTGGATTCGGGGAGGCGCTGTTGGGTGAATTTCTCAGTTAGGTGCTGGGACCACACGATGATGCTATTGCTCACCAGTCCGAGGGTGAATAGGTGGATGAGTACCCACCGGTAGTTCGGGACCAAGGTATGCGTTGCCCCCACGAGGATGAAAACCATCATCCATAGGGATACGGGACGGGAGGCCTTGCGGTGCCATGTCCGCGCCGACCACTTATTCTCAGGCATAAAACCGATTTTAGTCGGATTTAATCTTGGTCCAAGTCAGTGCAGTAAGGGCGAGGGCTACGGCGGTGAAGAAGGCAATGAAGAGGGGCCACGATAGGGCGTCGAAAAGCAGGCCGGCACATGCGCCCACCACAGAAGAGCCAAAGTAATAGCAGAACACATACATCGAAGAAGCCTCCGCACGGTCGTGGGTGGCGATCTGACCCACCCACCCGGAGGCGGTGGAGTGTACGGCGAAAAAGCCCACGGTAAAGGCGATCATGCCCAGAAGCGTCAGCGGAAGGTTACCGGCGCACAGCGCGATGCCAAGGGCAAAAAGCACGGCAGAGGCGAATAGGGTTTTCCCATGGCCTATGCGTGCGACAAGGGAACCTGCCCGCGCTGAGGACCATGTGCCGGTGAGGTAGAACAAAAAGGCCAAGCCGGCTAGCGAAGGGGCCAGACCAAAATCATCGATGAGCCGGAAGGTTAAGAAGTTATACATGGAGACAAACGTGCCCATGGACAGGAATGCGGTGAGAAAGAGCAAGGCCAAATCCCGGTTGGCCCAATGGCCCAAAAGCGCCCGGCTTTCGGTCTTGAGATGGATGGATTTGGGCTGGAAATTGCGTTGGGTAGGAAGTAGCAGCCAAGACGTAATGGCAAAGGCGAGTGAGACCAGCGCCGAGCCGAAGAGCGCCCAGCGCCACGTGGAAATCTCCACCAGTCCGGTGGGAATGAGGCGGCCGGTAAGGCCACCGACGGAGGTGCCTGCAATGTATAGGCCCATAGCCCGCGGCAGGGCTTTGTCATCGAGTTCTTCAGAAAGCCATGCCATTGCCGTGGCGGGGGCGCCGGACAGCAGCGCACCCTGCAGGCCGCGTACCACGATGAGCTGCCACCCCTCCTGGGCGAGGGGCACAATGAGCCCCACGCCGGTCGCGGCAACGGCCGAAATGAGCAGAATACGTCCGCGGCCGAAACGCTCGGAGAGAATCGATGCGGGCACCACGCATAGGGCCAGCGCGCCCGTGGCGGCCGATACGGTCATGGCCGCTTCAGTGGAAGAAAGGCCCATGTTGTGTACCAGCGTCGGAAGAATGGCTTGGGTGGAATACAGGCTGGAGAATATAGCCAAGCCTACAAGGAGCATGGCTACCGTTGCGCGCCGCGTTCGAGTCATATCATTTAGCCTGCCCGGACATGCAGCATGTGTAAAATGTGGAAAAATACACTAAACGATGCGGAGCATGCATGAATGTGGAGGATGTCCGCGGCTTCCTCGCCGTGGTGGATCAAGGTCGCGTGGGTGCTGCGGCCGATGAACTGGGAATCTCCCAATCCGCGCTGACCCGCCGGGTACAGCGCGTAGAAGCTAGTCTTGGCGCCCGCCTTTTCGAGCGCACTGGGCGCACCCTGCACGTGAATTCGCGCGGGCGGGCCTTCGCTGCGGCTGGGCGGGAAATGCTCCGCGCCTACCAGGTAGGGCGGGACGATGTTGCCCGCCTCATGGATCCAGAACGCGGCACCGTGCGCCTAGATTTCATGCACTCGCTGGGCACCTGGCTAGTTCCGGACCTGCTCAAGAGCTATCGCGCGCAGCACCCGCACGTAGATATTCGCCTGCATCAAGGCGCGGCGCAGGAGCTGGTGAGCAGGGTGGAAAACGGCGAATCCGACCTTGCCCTCGTGGGCCCACGGCCTGATGCAGCCCTGGGCTGGCACCAGATTAAGGTGCAGCGACTAGGCCTTGCTGTGCCGGAAGGCCACTGGGCAGCGAACCGGCGGGAGGTGAAACTAGCGGAATTCGCTGCAGACCCGTTCATCGGCATGCTCCCAGGCTATGGCACGCGCATGCTTCTCGATGCTCTTGCAGACGACGCTGGCTTTAGTCCCCATCTCGTCTTCGAATCGATGGAACTTACTACCGTTGCGGGGCTGGTAGCGGCAGGACTCGGGGTGGCGCTTTTGCCGTTGGATGATCCTTATCTACAGGTGGGGAGCCTGATCCCCCTTACGCCGCCAGCGTACCGCGAGCTCGGTTTAGTGTGGCGCGCCGGGGACGATGCGCCCCCAGTGCAGCAATTCCGGGAATTTATCCGGGCATAGAAAAAGCCGCCCCGAAGGGGCGGCCGAAGTAACTAAAAGGAGTTACTTGGTGGCTGCAGCGAAACGCTCAGCAACGTCATCCCAGTTGAAGACGTTCCATACGGCCTTAACGTAGTCAGCCTTAACGTTCTTGTACTGCAGGTAGAAAGCGTGCTCCCACATATCCAGCATCAGCAGCGGGGTGAAGTTGATGGAGGTATTACCCTGCTGGTCAGTCAGCTGCTCGATGATGAGGCGGCCAGCAATGTGGTCGTAGCCCAGAACGGCCCAGCCGGAGCCCTGCAGGGAGGTAGCAGCAGCGGAGAAGTGAGCCTTGAACTTCTCAAAGGAGCCGAAGTCGCGGTTGATGGCCTCTGCCAGCTCGCCGGTTGGCTCGCCGCCACCGTTCGGGGACAGGTTCTTCCAGAAGATGGAGTGGTTGGTGTGGCCACCCAAGTTAAACGCCAAGTTCTTGGAGAGGGCGCGGATGCGATCCGGGTTAGCCTCACCGTTGCGCTCTTCCTCGAGTGCCTCGAGTGCAGCGTTAGCGCCAGCAACGTAGGTTGCGTGGTGCTTATCGTGGTGGAGCTCCATGATCTCTGCGGAGATGTGTGGCTCCAGTGCGTCGAATGCGTATGGGAGGTCAGGAAGTTCGTAAACAGCCATTTGTTAAATCCTTTCTTCGGGTACGTGTCCCGATGATAGGCACGGTGGAAAGATTTCGCCATGATTAATTCGAATTGTGGAACTAGCGCGAATATTAACTGGCCGCGGAATAGCTTTTCGCAGTACAACGTTGGGAAGAAGGAATAAGGAAGGAGCTATACCTTATGTGGATGTTTAAGCCGGAGCCCAAACTTGTTGCTGCAGATGAAGCTCTGCCGGGTCGATCGGAGCCGATCTTGGACCCCGCCCCGCACGCCGTTTTAGGAACACCGATTACCGGGCCGTGGAAGGACGGGCAGCGCTCCATTCTTATCGCGTTGGGATGTTTCTGGGGTGCGGAGAAGATGTTTTGGGAGACCGAAGGCGTGGAATCCACCTCGGTGGGTTATGCAGGCGGTACCACCCCGAATCCCACGTACTACGAGGTGTGCCGTGGGCTAACCAACCATGCCGAGGCGGTGGAGGTGGTCTATGACCCGCAGCGCATCAGCCTGCGCGATCTTGTCGTACAGGCCCTAGAAGCGCACGATCCCACGCAGGGTTTCCGCCAGGGCAACGATGTAGGAACGCAATACCGCTCTGCTTTCTACCCACGCACGGAGGAAGAGCGCGCAGAAATCCAGGGCATCGTGGATTCCTATGCAGAGAAACTCAAGGAATTCGGATTCGGGGATACCACCACGGAGGTCAAACTCCTCTCCGAAACTGATTCTGGGGAGTACTACCTGGCTGAGGATGAGCATCAGCAGTACTTATATAAGGTTCCTAATGGGTACTGCCCGCACCACAGTACTGGGGTGAAATGCGACTAAGCGTCGCGCCGGATAAAGCGGGCAATCTTCTTGGCTAACTTCGGCGTGAGCGATTGGCGGGATTGGGATCCTAAGACCTCATCCCAATACCAGAGCATTTCTTCAAAATAGTTGTGTCCGTGCCCGCCTGGGACGTTGAGGGAATTGATCTGGTCCAAGCCAATTTGCCACCAGGTAATAAACGGAACCCAATGCAGCTGCCGGAAGGTATCCGCGTGCAGCGCTTCCGGCTGTGGTTCATGAATCCAGGTGGGCCTGCGTACGAGAAGGTTGAGATCCCACCACACGATGGCGTCGGAAGCATGCTGGGCAATGAGCATGCGGGGTCGGCGCCAGGTATGGGCGTAGTCATTGCCAAAGGCGTCGTGCAGCGTATGGTCAGGAGCCGCCGCGTAGCGCACATGCTTGCCGCCATCGATAACGGGCAGGCGTTCTAGGGAACCAATATCCCGGCGCAGGCGCTGAGTAAAGCGCGTCATGCGCGGGGGGCCGGAAAAAACTGCGCCATTACACGCGGAAAGTAGGTCTACCATATTATGGTAGTTATCCATAATGGCGTAGGCGCCAAGCGATTCACCTGCGAAATAAAGCCGCGGGCGGTTTTCTTTAGGCAGCCTATCTATTTCTTCTTGTATGACCCGAATCAATTCACGAGCCGCCTGCTTCGGTGCGTTCTTATCTACGAGGTAGGAAAAAACCGAAGGCAGGTAGGAGTACTGCATGGTGACGGTGACGCAATCCCCGCCGGTCAAAAACTCATAAGAGCACGCACCCCAATTATTGATCCACCCCGAGCCGGCGGGCATTTGGATGACGATAGTCTCTCGCCGCAGGGCACCGGTGCGTTCGAGTTCGGCGCGGATCTTTTCCGCGGATTGCTGGAAGGAGCGCCCTGGTATGTATCCGGCGTAGATACGGATGGGTTCCTTTGCATCGGTTCCCGTCACTGTGCGGATATCGCGGGCGCGGGGGCCATTGGAGACAAACCGGCGTCCCTGCTGTCCCAACGCCGACCACGGCTCGAGCGACCACGGGCTGCCGGAGCGCTCCGGCTCCCACGGCATAGAGGTGCCGGGGAAAATCTGTTTATTAATTCGCTGCGCTTGGTGCGATAGTGAGCGCAGCCAGCGTCGAAAGACCACGCGATCAGAAAGCGCAAACGCCGTGAGACTCAGACCTGCGGTAACCACCGGCCAAGCAATGAGTGCAGGCACCCAGCGGCCTAGCTGGCGTGACAGTTTAGTGACGGCAAGCTGCGTGGCTTCTCCGATGAGGAGGAGAGTGCCGTAGCCCGCGGTGCCCGCGGCCAAGCCGATGGCCGCCGTGGCGGGCCCACGCACGAGTTGCTTATTGACCAACTCCGCCTGCTTTTTCTGGTTGCGCAGCGAAAGCACGGCATTAAATGCAGTCCCGGCGCCAATAGCAAGGTGCACAATTTGTCGATGTTGAGGGCCAAGGCGGTCCTGCGGGCGTTTGCCAATGCTATTGAGGACAAAGCTTGTCGACGCCGCCCCAAGATGCCCAATGCCCTGACCAATTGCCACGTTGGCGGCGGTCACCCACCACGGGCGGGGGAGTAAGGAGGGCGAAACAGCAGCCCACGTAGCTAACTCCGCACCCAAAATTCCAGCCGACATATTGGGCGGTAAGGTTTGCCGGCTGGTCATACGGACGATGGGCGTGAGATCCGCGGCTACGCCAAGAGCGATTAGTGCAGCGCGGCGGAGAGCGCGTTTCATAATGTCCGATTGTCCCAGATTTCGGTGGGAATTTCAGTGTGAGATTTAGCCCGTGCAAAAATCTCCACAAAGTTGCACAATGGGCTCATGGCAAATCATGTTGGAAACAAAGTAGTTCTCATCGGCGCCGGCGATGTGGGAGTCGCTTACGCTTTCGCTCTCATCAACCAAAGCATCGTTGACCACCTGGCAATCATCGACATCGATGAAAAGAAGCTAGAAGGCAACGTCATGGACCTCAACCACGGTGTTGTCTGGGCTCCTACCCGCACCCGCGTCACCAAGGGCACCTACGCCGATTGCGCAGACGCCGATATGGTCGTCATCTGCGCCGGTGCCGCACAGAAGCCGGGCGAGACCCGCCTGGACTTGGTGGGCAAGAACGTCAAGATCATGAACAGCATCGTCTCCGATGTCATGGCGAATGACTTTGATGGCATCTTCCTGGTTGCCTCCAACCCAGTGGATATCCTGACCTACGCCGTATGGAAGGCTTCCGGCCTGGACCACAAGCGCGTCATCGGCTCGGGCACCGTGCTGGACTCCGCTCGTTTCCGCTACATGCTGGGCGAGCTGGAAGATGTTGCACCGAAGTCCGTACACGCCTACATCGTGGGCGAGCACGGCGATTCCGAGCTGCCGGCCGTCTCCACCGCGAATATCGCTGGTGTCCCGTTGTCCAAGAAGCTGGACTCGGATCCGGAGTATGCAGAGCGCATCGAGAAGATCTTCGAAGACACTCGCGATGCCGCCTACTCCATCATTGACGCTAAGGGCTCTACTTCCTTTGGCATCGGCATGGGCCTGGCCCGTATCACCGCCGCCGTCATCCAGAACCAGGACGTGGCGCTGCCAGTATCTGCTTACCTGCAGGGTGAATACGGCGTAGAGGATCTCTACATCGGCACCGCTGCCATCATCAACCGGTCCGGCATCGTGCGCGCGATTGAGCTGGATCTCAATGCGCACGAAAAGGAGCGTTTCGATGCTTCTGCTAAGACCCTGAATGACATCAAGGAAGAGTTCTTCGGCTAGTGAAGATTATCGCTCATAGGGGATACTCCGGAAAATATCCGGAGCTATCCCCTCTAGCTTTTGAAAAAGCCCTAGATTTGCCAATTCACGGCGTCGAGTGCGATGTGCGCTTGACGCGCGATGGAAAAGTAGTGGTTCAGCACGATCCCACGTTGGACCGCACCGCGGGGCGCCCCGGCCGCATTTCCAAGATGGACTGGGAAGAATTGCGTGGCGTTGACATCGGTTCGGGCCAGCGCATGATGCTTCTCGACGAACTCTTGGAACTACTCGAGGGCACACCGCACCACCTTTATATCGAGACTAAGCACCCCTCCGGGCAGGGCGACATCCTGGAGGAGCAAACGGTACTGCGCCTGCGTTATGCGGGGCTTTTTGACGATCCCCGGATCCACGTCATTTCCTTTTCCCACCACGCCATCCGCCGCATGCAGAATTTGGCGCCGCACATGGACCGGATTTATCTTCGTCGCGATTGGGAGCGCCACGTCAACCGTCCCGATCTAATGCTGTCCAAGCCCACCGCGCTCGGCGTATCGTTGCTGCGCGCGAAGCTGCAGCCGGCAATTATCGGCGCGCAGGGATTGCCCACCTATCTGTGGACCGTAGACAAGCCGGAGGATATGAAGTGGGCGTGGGCGAACGGGGTAGATATGCTCGCCACCAATCAGCCCGAAGTGGCCCTGCATGCCATTGAGCTCTAGCAAGCAGGTATCTTGGAGGCATGGCCAAGAAGAAAAAGAACAAGGAACAGCTGCCTGAGGGCATGTCCCGCCGCCAGGCAAAGCTCGCTGCCCGCGCCAAGGAGCGCGCCGCCCTGGAAAAGGAGCCCCGCCCCTACGGCGGACTTGCTGCGGAGGCCTCCCTGGTCGCCATGCAGGAGTTCGTCCCCTCCGCTTTTGCCAAGCTTGATGTCAAAGGCTGCGATAAGAATGTGTATGTAGCCACCGTCCTGCCGGGTGCTTCTGCCGCGCTTATTCGGGACACCGAATTTGGCGGAGATGCTTTCGTAGGCCTGCAGGTGCAGTCCCACACCCACAACCCAGGCCGCGACCTCGCCTTTGCCCTTAACTGGGTGAAGAATAACGAGCCGGGCGCCACCCTGGAATCCACCGCGGCCGACGGCTCGGAGCCGAAGCTGGAGGAGCTTATCGATGCCTCCGCTACCCTCGACGTGCAGGTTCACCAGGACTTCGAATGGTGGATTCCGGAGGGAGCACAGGTCACCCCGCAGATTGCACAGTCGCTACGCGTGGCAAATGATTCCGTTATCGAGTCTCACCAGGTGGGCGAGAACATCACTGGTGCAGCCTTCTGGGCAAATGCTGGCGGCGGCAAGGCCCACATCCGTTGGGTCCGCCCCAATGACGATGAATCCGCATTCCTGAACGCACTAGCTCGCGTAGCCGCCCGCGGTGAGCTGAACCTCGGTGAAGATACCAAGTTTGCCGGTGTCTTCCGCACCCACGGCCTTATTGCCCCAGTCTTTGACTTGGATCCAGAGGTTGACCATGCTTCCTATGAGGATCACCTCACCCGTGTGGACAAGGCCTTAGAGGAAGAAATCTCTAATGATGCCCAGCTGAGCGCCGATGAGCGCAAGCAACTAGAAAACATCAAGTCCCGCCAGGTGACCCTGCGCTAAAGACAAGAATATGGCCCTTCCCAGTAGAGGAAGGGCCATTTTTGATCGCTATTTGAGAGAATCCCACAACTCGGCGGCTGCTCCATCGTCCCAGAGGACTACGTTGCCTACCTCGGTATCTTGGAAACCGCCAATGGGGACGGTCTCGGTGTCTACACCGGAGCCCATGGCAAGTGCCACGCGGGCGAGGTGCCAAACGTGGTCGCCCTCGTCCACGATGAACGAGGAGGCGGTGTGGTTGACCAAGGAGAAGGCGCGGAATGGGTTAATCAGGGTGGCCGGGGAAGCAACCTTATCCAGCAATGCGGAGAAGAATTCGCGCTGTCGCTGCACGCGGTCAAGGTCACCCATGGCGGTGGCGCGGGTGCGCACGTACCCGAGGGCGTCGCGGCCCTTGAGCTTCTGGCAGCCATCTTGGAGATCAATGCCGGCCAGCGGGTCATTGATGGGTTCCTTCACGCATACGTCTACCCCACCCACGGAGTCGACCACATTGGCTAGGCCACCCATGCCGATCTCGGCGTAGTGGTCGATGCGCAGACCGGTCGTGCCCTCGACGGTTTGGACAAGGAGCTGCGGTCCACCGTAGGTAAAAGCAGCATTGATCTTGTCCATGCCAAAACCGGGGACTTCCACGTAGCTATCGCGTGGGATGGAAACGAGCTTGGCCTTGCCGGTGCGTGGGATGTGCAGCAGCATGATGGTGTCGGTGCGGCCCTCGCCCACATCACCACCGGTGCCCAGTTCAGCCTGCTGTTCCTCGCTGAGGCCTTGGCGGGAGTCAGAACCGACGAGCAACCAATTGGTGCCGGCGGTATTAGACACTTGTTCTTCTGGCAGCGCCTCCACGCGGGTGAGGCGGGCATCGGTCCAGAACATGAAGACGAGGTTGAATACCAGCAGGACGACAAGCGCCAAGCCAACGCACCCGAGGGCGCGCTTGGCCGGATTGACCTTTTTGCGCCGGCTGTGCGGGCGCTGCCGGGGTGCAGGGCGCGGCGTGGTGCGACGAGGCGGGCGCTGCTGCGCGCGGTACTGGCTGGGGTAGCGGCTCGGTGTTGGCGGCGGAGTGCGGCGCGGGGGCTGTTGCTGTGGCTGTGGAGCGCGGAAGGATTGTTGCTCGGGTTCCACGCGCCGCGGTGCCGGGCGGGCGGAGGAACGGCGTCGAATGGGGCGGCCGTATCGATCCTTGAGGGGACGTCCATCGGCCCCAAGGACGAATTCAGTGGAGGAGTCGTCGCCGGCGCGGCGGGCCTCCCTATGCGGATCTCGTCCTGATTCAGTCATGCGCTATACCTTACAAGGAGCAGCGAGCAACGCCTGCTTCACGACGTCCCCTTAAGGGCATTTTCACAGGAAGGAATAACCCACGAAAGCGACGGCGTCGATAAGAAAATGCGCTATGACCAAAGGCCATACCCGCCCCGTGCGGTGGTAGTAATAGCCGTAGATTAACCCCATGATGATATTGCCACATCCAGCGGAAACACCCTGGTAGAGGTGGTAAGAACCGCGGAGAATGGAGCTTGCGGCCAGCGTGGCAGGCAGCGACCAGCGGGCCTGGCGCAAGCGCGTCATAAGCCACATCACCACCACGGTTTCTTCCGCGAAGGCGTTGGCAGCGGCCTTGAGGAGGGAAACGGGGATTTCCACCCAGGCATTGGCGAAGTCGCCCGGGATGACTTCCTTGCTCCACCCCAATTGTACCGCCGCGAAATACAGGGCGAGCCCCGGGATGCCAATGAGGGCGGCAAGCCCTGCGCCTTCGAGCCAGTCGCGGGTGCGGTGGGGCCGGGGCACTATGTGATCCTTGGCCAGCAGGAAAAGCGCTAAGGCTCCATAGGAAAAGAGAACAGCGGCGGAGCACAGCTGCAGGCCCATATCCACCCAGGCAAGAGAGGACTGGCTGGAATTGAGCGTGACCGATTGCTCGTTGAGCCGGTGCGGGGAGGCCAGGGAATTAATGAGGTTTAATACCGCCCGCACCCCGGAAATACCGAAGGTGAGGGTGAGGACGATGAGCAGCTCGGCACGTAAAGACTTGGTCATGGGTGCAGGATGTGGGCGAGGCCGAGGAGGGCGGCGTCGGAAAGCGTAATGCCTCCCAGGTGTACGCCCACCGGCGGGTGATTGGGTACGGCCCACGGTACGGAAATGGCTGGCAGACGGGCCATGTTGAACAGGGAACCCCACGGCGACCACCGGGTCTGGGCCGCGAAATTCTCCGCATGGGGCAGGGACAGGAAAGAACCAATACGCGGCGGGTCCGTGGTCAGCATTGGGGTGAGGATGGCATCGACGCCCCATTCCTGGGCCAGCAAGCCGGGTAGTTGCCGGACATGCGCCCGCGCCGCGGCCAGCTCAGCGGCGCTAACGCGCCGGCCCTGCTGAGCAATCCATTCGGCGTAGCCCGCCGCCGGGTTGAGCCCCGCTAGGCGGGAGGTAAAAGTCGTGCGGAAATGCGCAAAGGTGGACCGGGCCTGCGGATACGGGGAAATGGGCACCACGGTGAAGCCGGCTGCCTGTAGTCGTTGGGCGGCCTCGCGGGTGGCGCGCAGATGGTGGGCATCGACGCTGGCATCACAAAACAGGGGCTCTACCAGCAGGCCGATGCGGGCGCGCGGGGTGATCATGCGGTGGCCATGCAGAAAGGCATTATCGGCCACGGTCCGGGTGATAAAGCCCTGCGCACCCAGTTCTTTTCCTGCCGGTTTAAAGCCCACCACGCCGCAGGCCGCGGCCGGCACTCGGATGGAACCGCCGCCATCGCTGGCGTGCGCCGCGCGCAGCAACCCGCGCGCGACCTGTACCGCAGCACCGCCCGAGGAACCACCCGGTGTGCAGCCGGGATAAAGGGGATTATCGGGATGGGGCAGGCCTACTGGTTCCGTATCTACGCGCAGACCCAACTCCGGGGTGGAGGACTTGCCGATGATTAAGGCGCCTTGCTTTTCCAGTCTAGCCACGAAGGGATCGCTGGCGATTGCTTGATAGGTGCGGTCTACATTTCCCAGGGTAGTGGGCATACCAGCGACATTGTAAAGGTCCTTGGCGGAGAGCACCCAGCCGCTAAGACGGCCGCTATGGGTTGCTTTCCGCTCTAGGTCCATATAGGTGAATCCATGCTCTGCAGGGGAAAGGCCGTGCAGATTTGAACGGAGTTGTTCTACGGAAAAGTCCATAAAGCCCCAATATAGAGTCCCTCTGGATCGACTCGAAGCTGTTACTAGGTGGAAACGCTTGGCCAGTAGTACTTTAGCAAAAGCGAGGGAGAGAACTTTTCAGTTCTGTTATGGGTGGCCACCTAGCGATTAGGAAAGAGGAGGCCAGTATGCCTAGGAAGAATAATTTCAAGGCCGTCCTCTTAGCATACAAGTTGCGTCGCGATAGGAACCGAGTACGCTACTCGCGGCGGGATGAGCCTAGGGCACAGGCGTACTAGAGTCGGGATCTGTTAACCCGTTCGCATTTATTTGACACGAAAGCCAGCGAGCGAAGACAGCTTGGTGAGCCAGGGTCAATGCCTAAAGATAATCTAAACGTATCGGAGTATAGGAATTGTCCACCTTGCTAGATCCCAACGGAATTGGTCGAAGTCCATAACCTCCTTACTTTGTTTCCGAGCCGGAGACCTTATCAAGCGGAAAGCGAAAAGCGTGCTGGCATGCGGGCATAGTCTCGTGAATCCGATTAGCAGTTTCACATCGAATGCGGGCTTTGCATGGGAATCAAAATTATTGGAGCAAAACAGATTTGACCTTAACCGCAGGCTGCCGCACTTGTTATGCCATTCGGTCGATAAGCTGCTTTACTTCGTTGATCATTACCTTTCCCATTGCATTACGGGGGAGAGAATCAGTGAAGTAAACGTCCCTTGGAATTGAATGGGAGGCTAAATTGTCGTCCACCCAATCTCGGACATCGTCTTCGGTTACAGAAGATCCATCGGTAACTACAATAGCCGCAATTCGTTGGAATTTCTCGGGATCGTCAACCCCGATTGCGAAGGCTTCTTTAATATGGGGATGTTTCTCTATTACCTCGGTGACGGATTCGGGATGAACATTCTCACCGCCGACAATTATCATGGAATCTGAGCGTCCGACAACATGTAGGTATCCCTCGGAGTCATAGAAGCCCATGTCGCCCATGTTAATCATGCCTCCGGTGTTAGGGACGTAAGGTGGTTCTTTATCGGGATTCGTGTACTCGTCTAGCATCATCGGGCTCTTCATTGCGATTTGTCCGATACGGCCAGTAGGTACTTTATTTCCGTTGCCATCATGAACTAAAACTTGAATTCCAGGTGATGGCATTCCTACGATTGAGGGATCACGGAGGACGACCTCTGGGGGAGCGCAGGTTGTCATATCAGTTTCAGTTGACCCGTACAGATTGGAAACAATCGGACGGCCAAAACGTGAATTAGCGCGTTCGACCAAATCCTTCGTAACTTTATTACCGCTTGACCCTATCCATTTTAAGCTTTCAAGCGAGTAGTCATCGCTGAGCATGTATTTCAAGAAAATAGGAGAAGAGATACTCCCTTCGCATTGGTAGCGATCGATGAGTTCCATGCCCTCTTTAGGGTCGAAGATCCGCCGAATAACCAGGGTATTTGCTCCGGCGAATGCAATATTAAGCCCGCCGTGCCCCCATGCATGGAAAAGTGTGCAAGGCATATATATTGTTTGGAGAGGTTTCCAAGCCATTACCGAAAGGATTTGCCCCAACGTAATGGGGAACATTGGATCATTTCTACCGACTCCTTTAGGGGTACCAGTCGTGCCGGAGGAAAACAGAACATTAGGGGACTGTCCGGGGATGAGCGGAAGCTTGCTTTTCGGGGTCTGGTCAAAAATATGTGAAATGGAGTCTACGATGCGAGGGTGAGTGCTCTCGGAAGCGCGAGGACCGTTGAGGATAACTACCTCAACGGTACTGGGCAGCTTATGGGCTAACTCACTATCCGCGAAAACTAAACGTATATCGTTTTGGTTGATCAGTGTTGTTAACTGTTCTTTCGAGGCTTGCACATTTAGCATATTGCATGACATGCCATTATATGATTTTGCTATAGCAGCATCGATTGTCTCAATCGAATTTAGTGCAAGGACGCCATACGAAAAATCTCGACGCTTCACTCCGTGGCTTTCTGCATAATCAATCAGCCAACGGGAGACGTGTTGAATTTCGGCGCTCAAATCTTGAAAGCTGATTGACCGGCGATCGTCTATCACGGCTATCCTGTTGGGGTGGTTCAGGCGGGCATTTTCCAAGTTGCGGGCGAATGAAAAATGATAGCGGATTATATTGGGCAACGCCATAAGAATTGCCTTTGGGTTATTTCCAAGTCCGATGAACCCGGCGTTATGGGCTGTTCGAAGCATGAACTTCATGCCGATTGCCGTCGCTTTGGCATTTTCTAGGGTTCTAGTGGAGCGCACGGTTGTCCTTTCAAGTTGGATAGAGACGAAGTCTCAAAAATTATAAGGGCAATGAACCTTAATAGCGAGTTCTTGCGAAGCGTTAGCGAAACTTGAGGCCCTTATTCGCATAACATGGTGTGTTATATGTATGCACGTGGTAAAGGTATATATGCTGACGCGAGAACGCGTTTATGTAGCGAACTGACTACATTCCTAACGTGTTGCGAGCCTAGACTGGAGAGAACATGAATATTAATCGCATAACTGTATTTGGCGGCGGGACCCTCGGTGCCCAAGCAGCATTGCAATTCGCACTTTACGGAAAGCAGGTCACGGTCCTGGGCCGTTCCGATAATTCTTTGGAAAAGGCACTCAGTCGCATTCGTGCATATTCCAAAAAATATGAGGAAGAAACGCCCTTCACGGCTGACGAAGTTCTCCGGGCGCAGAAAAGCATCAAAGTTTCCAGTTGCCCAAAGGAAGCATTGAGTGACACCGATCTTGTATTCGAATGCACCAGCGAGTCCAGAGAAGTTAAAAAACAGGTACTTGAAACAATTAAGGCAAATATCGACAGTGATGAAGTGGTCGTCGCTACAAATTCTTCAACTTTATTGCCGAGCTCGTTGGCGAAATACCTTAAAGATGGTTCTCGCTTCCTAGCTATTCACCTTGCAAACGAAATATGGAAGCGTAGTACAGCGGAAATCATGCCTCATCCGGGAACGAAGCCGGAGCTTATGGATGAGGTAGCACAGTTTGTCAAGGAAGTCGGGCTCACTCCTGTTCCTCTAATGAAAGAGCAGCCTGGATATATACTAAACTCTCTCATGATCCCTTGGCTAAGGGCAGGGCTGGATTTGGCGGCGACAGGCGTTGCCTCCCCAAAGGACATAGATGCAGTGTGGGAAGCCGTGATGGGGTCTGAAGGGCCATTTCGGGTAGTCGACATAGTCGGCTTGCGCACGATCGTCTCGGTTTTGTCTTTGGAAGTTGAAGCCGGCATCGAGGGGTCCCAAAGAATTATTGACTATCTAACCGAGGCGTACATCTCTAAAGGCTGCTTGGGAGTCGAAAACGGCAAGGGAATTTACGATTACAGTTGATCTGAAGGTTAAAAATCGTAAGATTTATAGTATACTGGCCGTAATTCGTATCGTTAAAAAGGCTCTCGAGAAGGTTTCTCAATGTTGAAAAAAGTTCGTAAGGGAATTGTCGCTGCTTCGCTAAGCTTCTGTACGATGGCTGCTTCTCTTTCTCCCGCCGGAGCAGCGCCATTTAGTAGTGACGATCGGCAGCTGCCGTATTTGGATCCAACACGAGTAAATCTCCAGGATTTAAATGCCAATCGTGCTGTCGAGAAGGTTTCTCCAAATAATCTTGTGACACTTGGCGATTCTATTTTTAGTAATCCCACTGCTGGTGACGCCGCGTATAGCATGGCTACTCGAGGGGTACAAGATAACGGTGTTCGCTCGGCTTTGCGTGCAGCCTCACCTAATATCAGTGCACGTGGATGTGCTCAGGGCTTTCCGAGTATCCCTAAGTCACTAGCAGCCAACTTGAATGCTCCGTTGAACGACTACTCCTGCCCTGGCGCAACTCTTTACTCACCAAACGGCGGTAATACAATTTTGTCTCAGGTAGATAGCGCCGTTCGAGATGGAGCGTTAAGTCCTAGCACCAAGTATGTGGCTATTCAGGCCGGATACAATGACGTGTATAACAATTATACACTGCCATCAGGAGAGCGCGTTAACGACGATAAACTGGCTGAACTTCTGAATTCACCCACGCAACGGGATCTTTTTGCGAGGGCTATGGATAGGGTTATCGACCGTGTTAAACGAGCGGCTCCAAACGCTACAGTAAAGCTGGTGGGATACCATACCATCACTGACGATCGTCCAGGCGGCTGGCAATGCTTATATCATGTGGGGTATGGACGTGGACAAGATAATGCCTTCGATATCAGTTATGCCTTCCCGATTTATTGGGATACCCGAGGAGAAATAAACTCTAACACTTGGATGCAGCAGGCTGCCGAGCGCAAGAACGTGGGATATATCGATACACGCGAGTTTTCCAAGGATCATGGGGAATGTGCTGCGCCCGAGGACCGTTGGGTAAGCGGGGTTTTGATCGATACTACTACGAGTAGTTATAATCTTGCCCTCCATTTGACAGATGTCGGGGTAAATGAAATTTCCCGTCACGTTGCTGCACAGTACCGCTAATTTAACTCAGTCTTCCAAAAGAAAGATACTCAATCGTGCTCTTAGATACCAAGAATCCGAGTAGTCCACTTACTATGGCCTTTAACTACTATAGTGGAATGTTCGATAGCTTCGTCGACTCCGTAGTAAATGCAGTCCAGAATGCCGCACCGCAACTGCTCGGTATTGTTCAAACATTGCCTTGGTAAGAAGGCCGAGCTATACATGGCGGTGCCGCGGTCGCCCCGTTAGTAGTGGATAGGTGTTAACTGTATGGCGGGGTCGAGAGTCGGCTGCTTAGATGATTTTCTCCCAGCTGATGTTATTTTTGCACCGCATATATTTTGACGAGGCTGGAATTGAGAAGTTTATCCCGCCTGCCGTTTTTGTGTTAGACTTCTCTTTTGTCAAGCTACCAGCCACTGCACTCAAGGTTTAAGGCGTGCGCCCCACGGTACTGTAGGCATGAAATTGGCCAATATGACGACTTGCACACTGAATCATGGCTCCACTCCAAGGGTTGCTTACCTTGGGCCGCCAGGATCCTTTACCCAAATCGCCGCTGAGACGTTAACCCGTAATTTTTCGGCAGCGACGATGTTTTCGATGGGTTCTCCTTCGGATATCATTGGAACTCTACACTGCGGAACTGCTGAATATGCATGCTTAGCGTTCGAAAATTCCGTAGAAGGTGCGGTTACTTCGACCTATGATGCGCTCATAGAATCTGGACCGGTCCAGATTTACGGTGAAGCGGATATTTCCATCGCGTTCAATATTATGACCTTGCCGAATCAACGAACGATTAGGCGGTTGAGCGCCCACCCGGTGGCATTTCGTCAGATTCGCTCTTGGGTAAAACAAAATTTACCCGAGGTGGATTTTGTCCCGGCAAGCTCAAACTCTGCGGCTGCAGAGGCCGTAGTGCGAGGACAGATGGACGCAGCCGCAGCACCGGGGCGCGCCGCGGAGCTCTTTGGGCTGGAGTCTATTGCACGAGATGTAGCGGATTTTCCTAATGCACAAACCCGATTCATTTTGGTAGGGTTGCCAGGAAAGCCACCGGCGCGAACTGGCCATGATCGAACTAGTGTCTTCTTTTCTCTTCCCAATAAGCCGGGTAGCTTGGTCGGAGCTCTGCAGGATTTTTCCCAACGGGGTGTTGATTTATCTAGGATTGAGTCTCGCCCTACACGAGATGCTCTCGGTAATTATCGCTTTTTTGTGGATCTTATTGGGCATATCGAGGATCAAGCTGTTGCAGAAGCCCTGCGTGCACTAAAGATGCGGGCAGAGGATATGCGGTTCTTAGGTTCTTGGCCGGCGGCAACGCCTGCGGGCAAGCCGCCGCGCGATATCACCGCGGCGGATGATTGGGTAGCACGGGCTCGCAGGGGCCAATAGTCTAGAAGCATGCCCGGAAGAATTATCCTGCTGCGTCACGGCCAGACCTATTCCAATATTTCGCGCTTTCTCGATACCCGCCCGCCTGGGGCAGAGCTTACCGAGCGCGGCCGCGACCAAGCCACGGAGGTAGGCCGGGAGCTAACGCAGTTGGTGGGCGAGCGCGAGGTGGAATTTAAATGCTCCATTGCCCTGCGCGCTCAGCAGACCGCGATGCTGGCGGCACGTGCCTTTGAGCAGGAGCGCGGTATGCCGGAATTCTCTCAGCGCGTTGACGTAATCTCCGGCGTGCACGAAATTTTCGCCGGTGACTGGGAGATGGACGGTAGCGAAGATGCCCATCGGGCGCACATGGCGGCTATGCGTGGCTGGTGCGATGGCGAGCGCGGTGCCGGGATGGAAGGCGGCGAGACCTTGGATGATGTGCTGGCGCGCTACCAGCCGGTGCTGGAGGGCTTTGCGGAGCAGCTTGCCGACGACCACGATGTCATCCTTGTCAGCCACGGCGCCGCCATCCGCGTGGTCACCAAGCACGCCACGGGTGTTGACGCCGACTTTGCCTATACCGGATACCTGGCCAATTGCCGTTTTATGGTGATGGAACCGCGCGGCAAAAACTTTGGGCAGTGGACCTTGACCCGCTGGGCAGATACCGAACTCTAGCCCCAGCCCAAGCGGTGCAGCTCTTCTTCCTCAAGGCCAAAGTAATGGCCAAGTTCGTGGAATACGGTGACCTTGACCTGTTCTGCTAGCTCTTCTTCGTTGCCGGACCAGCGCTGCAGCGTCTTCCGGTAAATGAAGATCGCATCGGGCAGGAAACCGGTGTGATCGAAGGTGCGGTGCGGCAGTGCGACGCCCTCGTAGAGCCCTAGCAGCATAGGGTTATCGGGATTTTCATCTTCAACCAAGATGACGAGGTTGCGCATGCGGCGCACGAATTCCTCGGGGACTTGATCCAGCGCCTCGTTGATCATCTCATCGAAGCGCTCTTCTGATACCTCGACCATTAGGGCGCTGGGGCCGGTGCGGGGGCGGCGGACTCGGGTGCCGGACTATTGTCCTTGTCCTCACGCAGTGGATTGCGCTCAGGGCGTTCCTCCGGCGGTTGACCGTCGATAGTCAGCGCCTGGCGACCACCGGTAGCGGAACCGGTGATGGCAGAGAAACCGCCGCCTTCGCGGGCATGCACAAGGGAGCAATTGACGGATTTGGTGCCGCCATTCCACGAGGCCTCGGTGATAGAGCCCCAGAATGGTTGCAGCGTGGACTGGTAGAGCTGCTCCTCGCCGCCAAGGTAGTCCTCAGTAGCGGCGGTACACGTATCGGACAGGAACTTGTCCATATCCTTGCCGTCCGGGTAGCCGTCAGGGAACTGCTTGCCCACATCGATGACGGAAACGGTCTCCATTTGGTGGGGCTTAGCGCAGTCGACGACGTGCGGAACTTGCTTGTCATCGATGGCCAAGCACTCGCCCGGCTTGGCGAGGTTTGCCTGCTCGGAGGCCTCGACGTTGCCGGTAGTAAGCTGCGGTACGCCGTGATCATCGGTGGTTTGCAGGCCACACAGCAAGGTGCGGTCGCCGCGATCCCAGGCGGACTGCGGCGGCAGAATGGACGCCACATCGTACTTACCATTCGGATCCCACTTCCCGTGCAGGTAGCCCACGGAGGCGGATTCGCACAGCTCATCGCGCAATTGGTGTTGGCGGGTTAGCGCTGGTCGGGTGGCATCAGGGCCGAATTCGCTGGTGGGGTAGACGCTCAGGTCTTCGTTCTTGGAAACCTCGAAGCGGTGCTGTTCGGAGCACGGTACTTCCTTGAACCCAGTGGCGGAGCCATCCTGGGCGATGTCCCACGTCAAGCAAGCGCCGGCGGCCGCAGCGGTGAAGGGCTCCGGTTTAGGAGCGGCGGTTTCTGAAGTATCCCCACTATTGTGCTGCTGGGCAGCGGTAGTATCTTCGCCACCCGATTTGTGGGAGCTGATAACGCCATAGATGCCCATGAAAACGGCCGCCGCGATTGCCGCAATCAAGACAATCTGGACGGCCACAGCGGAACGCCACGCAGGTGATTTCTTCATAAGGCCCTTAATCTTACCTGTTAAGCAGGGTGCTGGCTAGATACTGTTCTCCCTAGCCACCCGGGTAGTCAGGCGGTAGCGGTCGGTGCGGTAGACGGAGGAACACCACTCCACCGGCCTATCACCCGAGCGGGAGTAGCGCACGATGTGTAGCAGTGGGGTGCCCACGGGGACGTCGAGAAGCGGGGCAGTGTCCGCTTCGGCTGAAATCGCCGAGACCGTTTGATCCGCATCGGTGATGGGGACGTCAAAGACGGAGTCGAGGATGGCGTAGACCGAATTGTAGGTGTCATTTTCTAGCAGGCTGGGCGCATACGTGGAGTTATACCAGCCGTCATCAATGGAGTAGGGCTCGCCATCGCCCAAGCGCAGGCGGCGCAGATGAATATGTTCGGTTTGGGCAGGCGTATCAAAAAAGAGGGCGGCATCCTCCGGGGCGCTGCTGCGTCCGCTGGTAAGGATTTTGGAGGAGGCAGTGACGTCTTGTGCGCCCATCTCATCCGAGAATGAGGCTAGGTGGAGCCGGGAGACAAGGGGATTGGGCGCTACGAAGGTGCCCTTTCCGCGGACGCGTCGCAGTTTTCCGGCCGCGACAAGATCCCCGATGGCGCGGCGTACCGTGATCCGTGACACGCCATAGGTTTCTTCAAGAAGCCTCTCGCCGGGCAAGATATCGCCGGGTTTGAGGGTCGTGCGGCACAATTCTTCGAGGATATCGTGCAATTGGGTGTGTTTTGGAACTGGACCGTCCGTAATTGTGCGGGCGGGGAGCTGAACGGCGGACATAAAGCCATCATAATTCGGTGGTTATTACCACCGCAAGACGTTGTCAATACGCTAAACTTACATTCGTGATTGATCTCAAGCTACTCCGCGAAAACCCCGACGTTGTCCGTGCTTCCCAGGTGAACCGAGGTGAGGATCCCTCCCTCGTAGACCAGCTCTTGGAAGCTGATGAGCAGCGCCGCACTGCTATCCAAAAGGCCGACGAACTGCGCTCTGAGCAGAAGGCTTTTGGCAAGAAGATTGGCCAAGCCTCCCCAGAGGAGCGTCCGGCACTGCTGGAGGGCTCTAATGAGCTGAAGGCCAAGGTCAAGGAGGCGGAAGAGGCACAGTCTGCCGCTGAGGCCAAGGTGGAAGAGCTGCAGTACAAGCTCGATAACGTGGTTGAAGGTGCCCCGGCCGGCGGCGAAGATGACTTCGTAGTGGTAGAAGAAGTAGGCCAGATTCCTGAGTTCGACTTCGAGCCAAAGGATCACCTTGAGTTGGGCGAGTCCCTCGGTCTCATTGACGTCAAGCGCGGCGCTAAGGTAGGCGGCGCTCGTTTCTACTACCTTACCGGCGATGGTGCCTTCCTACAGCTGGGAATGCTGATGCTCGCGGCGCAGAAGGCGCGCGAAGCCGGCTTCAAGCTGATGATCCCGCCAGTTCTGGTTCGCCCAGACATTATGTCCGGCACCGGTTTCTTGGGCCAGCACTCCGATGAGGTTTATTACCTACCGGCCGATGATATGTACCTGGTAGGCACCTCTGAGGTGGCCCTTGCCGGTTACCACAAGGATGAGATCATCGACCTCTCCAATGGCCCGCTGCAGTACGCCGGCTGGTCCTCCTGCTTCCGCCGTGAGGCTGGCTCCCACGGTAAGGACACTCGCGGCATCCTGCGCGTCCACCAATTCGACAAGCTGGAGATGTTTGTCTACTGCAAGCCGGAGGACGCGGAAGAAATGCACCAGCGCCTTCTGTCCATGGAAAAGGACATGCTTGCAGCCATGGAACTGCCCTACCGCACCATCGATATTGCCGGTGGCGACCTCGGTTCTTCGGCGGCCCGCAAGTTCGACAATGAGGCTTGGGTTCCTACCCAAGACACCTACCGTGAGCTGACCTCCACCTCGAACTGCACCACCTTCCAGGCTCGCCGCCTGTCCACCCGCTACCGCGATGAGAACGGCAAGACCCAGATCGCAGCTACCCTGAACGGCACGCTGGCGACTACCCGCTGGCTCGTTGCCATTCTGGAAAACCACCAGCAGGCTGACGGCTCCGTCGTTGTCCCTGAGGCCCTGCGCCCGTTCGTGGGCAAGGATGTCCTGACCCCGCAGTAAGTCCGCCGTCGTCCTGGAGAGTTATGAACGCTGCGACGAATTTCCTGTACCGCCAGATCACCCACATTGGCAGGGGGGTGACTCTGGCACAGGGGTTAAAAATGCGCCTTTCGGGGGAAGAAAATATCCCCGATAAGGGCGGCGCGGTGTTGGTCTGCAACCACACCGGCTACATGGATTTCCTTTTCGGCGCCTTTTTGGCCTATCGCAAGAAGCGTCTCGTACGCTTCCTGGCTAAAGCTGGAATCTTTAAAGCCCCAGTGGCGGGACCTTTGTTGAGGGCCATGCATCACGTGCCAGTTGACCGTATCGATGGCAGCGCCTCCTTCCGCCAAGCGGTACAGCTGGCCAAGGACGGCGAACTCGTGGGCGTGTTTTCTGAAGGCACAATTTCCCGCAGCTTTGAAATCCGCAGCATGAAAAGTGGCGCCTCCCGCATTGCCTATGAGGCGGGGGTGCCGGTAATCCCGCAGGTCATTTTTGGTTCGCAACGCCTGTGGACCAAGGGACACAAAAAGAACCTGGGACGGACCAAGACGCCTGTCTTTATTACCGCCCTCGAACCGTACTATCCCACCGGTGATGCGGAGGCTGATACCGCGGAGATTCGACGCCGTATGCAAGAGGCGTTGGAAGGACTATGGGAGCAGTACGAAGCCGAATTTGGGCCCATGCCTGCCGGTGAATACTGGGTGCCCGCCCGTAAAGGTGGAGGGGCTCCTACCCTTGATGAGGCAGAAGCTCGCGATGCTGAAGTGGAGACCGAACGTCACCGCGTACGCCGACTGCGCGACGATCTAGTGGGCCTCAAAGAACGCGTCTCCGTTACTACGGTTGACTTGGTGCGCAATCACATGGCCGCCGCCAAGGGAACGGACGGGGAGGAGCCAAAGAATAAGGCGCGTACCGCCCCGGAGACCTTGGAGTGGATCAAGCACAACCTCAATGCCGTGGTTGAAGAGGCAACCCGCGGCTTGGATGAAGGCCGCGATAAGGTCGCGGATGTCATGGCGCAGCTGAAGTCGGATGTGGCGCAAACCCAAGTGTCCATCACGGCCAGCAGTAAGGAGATATGGGCCGGTTCCGTAGCAGAGCAGGGCCTGTTGGCGGCAGCTACCCAATCCCGGCTTATCGTCTCGCGTTTGCCGCACCGCATGAAGGCGCAATTCTCTTCCATCCCCCGCGTGGTAGTGGCGCACAGCAGCGCGCTGAATTGGGAAGATGGCGCGCTGACTCCGCGATTGCACAAGGCTTTGGCGGAGATCTATCCGGCGGCCGAAGTCCTGATCGTGATATCACCCGCCGGTGAGGTGGATGTTCCGCAGGCCGTGTGGAGCGTTGTCCTTGATGAGGATGCTGTGCAGCCGCGTCTCGATACCAATGCACTCTCCGTCACTGCCGCGACCGCGGTACAAGGCGTGGAGCGCATCCTCGAGGATCTGCAAGCTAAGTCGGAGGAGGCCCTGGTTTTTGCTAACGAGCCAGGAGATGAGGATTTCCTTGACTGGATGCCGGTGGTGGCTTTGGAAACTGCCCCTATTGAGGTGGTCAAGGGCGCCCAAGCGGTCACATATTCTGCGGAGAAAGCCGGAATGTCCGAAGTGCTTGAAGTGATGGCACGGTTAGCGCAGAAATAGCGCGGGCTTTGCGTCTGCTTTGCACCCCCGCCAGGGGGTGCTTTTTCTTTTCGGGTGGCTAAGTATTTTAGGAAAAGTTACTGCTTACGGGCCTGAAACCTACGTGTGAGTAACCATCTGTGTAACTGACGCCCGTGACTCCTATCATAGGTTTAAGGAGATAAAATCTCTGCAGCCGTGGTGTGAATCTTTCCACCGAAACCGCAATTTAACTGCTCTTAGCTGTGCTTTTGTCATCTCATTCATGGATTTATGGCGCAGGCACATGCAAGCACCAAGGAAGGAGATGCGGTCAGCAATGACCCAGCAAAGCAACCAATCCTTTAACCCCGAATACTTTGAAAATCTATGGAATGGATACGCAGATGAGGACTACGACGTAGTCATCATCGGTGGCGGTTCCGTAGGCGCTGGTGCGGCAGCGGACGCCGCTACCCGTGGCCTCAAGACCGCCGTCATTGAGGCACGCGACTTCGCCGCAGGTACCTCTTCTCGCTCCTCCAAGATGTTCCACGGTGGCCTGCGCTACCTAGCCATGTTTGACTTCCGCCTAGTGGCGGAGTCCCTCAAGGAGCGCGAGCTCAATATGTCTACCCTGGCACCCCACCTGGTGAAGCCGCTGAAGTTCATCTTCCCGCTGACCCACCACGTATGGGAGCGCGTGATGATGTTCGGTGGCTTTACTCTTTATGACCTCATGGGCGGCTCGAAGAGCGTGCCAATGCAGAAGCACCTCACCCGCAAGGGAGTGCTGAAGGTGACCCCAGGCCTGAAGGACGATGCCATTGTGGGCGGCGTGCGCTACTACGACACTTTGGTTGATGACGCCCGCCACACCATGACCGTGCTGCGTACCGCCGCCGAGTATGGTGCCGATGTACGTACCAATACCGAGGTCATTGGCTTTGACAAGGACCGCGGCGGCCGCATCGTAGGCGCGAAGGTTCGCGATACCGCCACCGGCCGCGAGACCACCGTGCGGGGCAAGGTCTTTATCAACGCCACCGGCGTGTGGAATGACAAGATTCAAGAGATGGCCGGCGTGGAGGGCAAGTTCACCGTGCACGCCTCCAAGGGTGTGCACATCGTTGTGCCCAAGGATGCGCTTGATGCAGAGGCAGCCCTGTGCTTCGTCACCGAAAAGTCCGTCCTCTTCGTTATCCCATGGGGCGAGTACTGGATCATCGGTACCACCGATACCGATTGGGAAAAGGGTCTCTCCTTGCCGGATCCGGCGCCGACCAAGTCCGATATTGACTACATTCTGGACCAGGTAAACCAGCGCGTACGCCGCCAGATCACCCGCGATGACATCGTGGGTGTCTACTCCGGCCTGCGCCCGCTGCTGTCCGGCAAGTCCGATTCCACCACCAACCTCTCCCGCAACCACGCCGTCGCACGCGTGGCCCCAGGCATGGTCTCTGTCGCCGGCGGTAAGTACACCACGTACCGCGTCATCGGTAAGGACGCCGTGGACCTAGCGGTGAAGGAACTGGGTACCAAGGTCCCAGAGTCCATCACCGAGCAAACCCCGATCCTGGGCGCCGCCGGCTATCACGCCTTGGCCAACCAGGTCCCATCCTTAGCTCGTCGCTATAACCTGAGCGAGAAGTTCATTGAGCACCTGCTCGGCCGCTATGGCTCTTTGCTGGGCGAGGTTCTAGCGCCAGCTACTGAGGACGCCTCCCTGCTCGAGCCAGTGCCAGGTGCCGAGTCCTACCTGTGGGCCGAGGTCCGCTACGCCGTCACCCACGAGGGTGCATTGCACTTGGAAGACATCCTGTCCCGCCGCCTGCGCATCGCCATCGAGTTCGGCGACCGCGGTGTGAACGCCGCCCCGGCCGTTGCTGATTTTGTAGCACCGCTGCTGGGCTGGAGCGACGCCGACAAGGAGCGCGAGGTATCCCAATTCAAGGCCCACACACAGGCCGAACTTGAAGCAGAAGCTGCGGTAACTGACCGTGAGGCCAATGACATTTTGGTACGCGCAGGATCCGCCCGATCTACCCAAAACGAGGTATAAGTTATGACCGGATTTGATGCATTCCTGTGGGAGTTTATCGGCACTGCGTTGCTGCTCCTTCTAGGTAACGGCGTATGTGCACTGGTGAACCTGCGCACCTCTGGCGCACGCGGCTCCGACTGGGTCGTTATCGCCCTGGGCTGGGGTATGGGTGTCTTCGTCGGTGCCAGCGTGGCCGATCCCACGGGCGGGCACCTTAACCCCGCCGTCACCGTAATGTTGGCCGTCAATGGCTCGCTCGAGTGGTCTCTGGTGCCGTATTACCTCCTGGGCCAGATCCTCGGCGCTATCCTCGGTGCCATCCTGGCATGGGCTGCCTTCAAGCAGCTTTTCGACGCCAATAATTACGACGACGCCGGAAACGTCACCGGCGCCAATAAGGACACCAACGGTATCTTCTTTACCAAGCCGGCACATCCTAAGAACGGCTGGAATGCGGTGACGGAGTTCATCGCCACCTGCGTGCTGTTGATGTTCATCGCCTTCGGCCCCACCGGCGGCGAGCTTGGCCCAATGAGCTACTTTGCCGTTGCTTTCGTTGTGGTGTCGGTCGGCCTGTCCCTGGGTACTCCTACGGGTTATGCCATCAATCCGGTCCGTGACCTGGGCCCGCGAATTGCTTATGCATTCATCTTGCCCATCCAGGACAAAGGTAGCGCGAACTGGGGCTATGCTTGGGTTCCTATCGTGGCCCCATTGGTCGCGGCCGTAGCCGTTGGCCTGTTGTCCGTTGCGCTCTAATTCCATCTTCGTATAGGAGACTAGACACATGACTAACAAGAAATACGTCGCCGCTATCGACCAGGGAACCACGTCGACGCGCTGCATCATCTTTGACCACAACGGCGAGCAGGCTGCCGTTGGCCAGCTCGAGCACGAGCAGATCTTCCCGGAAAAAGGCTGGGTAGAACACGATCCGGAAGAAATCTGGAGCAATACCCGTCGCGCCGTCGGTGAGGCTCTTGCCAATGGCGACATCACCGTGGAAGACATTGACTCGGTAGGTATCACCAACCAGCGTGAGACCACCGTGGTGTGGGATAAGCACACCGGTAAGCCGGTCTACAACGCCATTGTCTGGCAAGATACCCGTACCACCGCCATCTGTAAGGAACTCTCGGGTGAGGAAGGACCAGAAAAGTGGCGCCGCCGCACCGGTCTGATCATCAACTCCTACCCGGCGGGACCGAAGGTGAAGTGGATCCTCGATAACGTCGAAGGTGCCCGCGAGCGTGCTGAGGCAGGCGACCTGCTCTTCGGCACCATCGATAGCTGGCTGCTGTGGAACCTCACCGGCGGCGCCGAGGGCGATGCCGGCCGCGAAGCGCTGCACGCCACCGACGTCACCAACGCCTCCCGCACCCTGCTTATGGACATCGAAAAGCTGGAGTGGGATGAGGAATTGTGTAAGGAAATGGGCATCCCGATGTCCATGCTGCCGGAGATTCGTCCGTCCCTGGGTGATTTCCGTACCGTGCGTGAGCGCGGTTCGCTTTCCGGTGTGCCTATCCGCGCCATCCTGGGTGACCAGCAGTCTGCGATGTTTGGCCAAGGCTGCTTCCGCGCAGGTTCCGCAAAGAATACCTACGGAACCGGCCTGTTCCTCCTGCTGAACACGGGCACTACCCCAAAGTTCTCTGAGAACGGCCTGCTGACCACCGTCTGCTTCCAGCGCGAGGGCGAGCGCCCCGTGTATGCCCTCGAGGGTTCTGTATCCATGGGCGGTTCCCTGGTGCAGTGGCTGCGCGATAACCTGCAGATCATCCCCAACGCTGCGTCCATCGAAAACCTCGCGCGCGAAGTTAAGGACAACGGCGGCGTTTATATCGTGCCGGCCTTCTCCGGACTCTTCGCTCCGTACTGGCGCCCGGATGCTCGCGGCGTCATCGTGGGCCTGACCCGCTTTGCTAACCGCAAGCACTTGGCTCGCGCCGTGCTCGAATCCACCGCGTACCAGACGCGCGATGTTGCCGACGCTATGGTCGCGGACTCCGGCGTGGAGATTACCGAGCTGCGCGTGGATGGTGGCATGACCATGAATGAACTGCTGATGCAGTTTCAGTCCGATATCCTCGGCGTGGAAGTACACCGCCCGAAGAATATCGAGACCACCGCCACCGGCGCGGCCTTCGCGGCAGGCTTGGACAATGGCTTCTGGGATGACCTGAGCGTTTTGGGTAACCAGGAAGGAGACATGAAGGTGTTTAAGCCGAAGCGCGAGAAGGAAGAGGTAGAGGCCCTCTACCGTGACTGGAAGCGCGCTATTAAACGTTCCTTGGACTGGGAGGATAATGAGGACGAGGACCTGAACATCTAAGTCCTGACGTAAACTCGCGGGTATGGAGAATTTCCCTTCCCGCGCTCCTCGCCTCATCGCGAGCGATATTGACGGCACCCTGCTGGACCGCAACCACCGTGTCCCGCGTCGCAACCGTGACGCAGTGGCGCGGGCGGTCCAACAGGGTGCCTATTTTGCGCTTTCTACCGGCCGTCCGTTCCGCTGGATTGCCCCGGTGCTGGAGCAGCTGCCCGCGCGGCCGGTATGCGTGACCTCGAACGGCGCTGTGTTGTATGACTCCGCGGAGGATCGGGTGATGTCCGCCCACGAGCTTTCGCCCGCCGCGTTGGCGGAAGTGGTGGATGTGGCCCAGACCGTACTGGGCACCGTGGGCTTTGGCGCGGAGCGGGCTGGGGGCTCGCTTGCCGACGCCGTCGAGGACCTCTTCGTAGTCGAGCGCCACTACTCCGAAAACGCCCTGTTTGAGGGCTTTGGCGTGGTCAGCATGGGTGAGCTAGTGGGGCAGCCGGCGGTGAAGTTCCTCATACGCAACACGGACTACTCCGCCCCAGAGCTCTATGAGCTCATTGCGCCGTACATCGATCCGGAGCTCGCGCACCTGACCTATTCCATGCAGGAAGGAATCTTGGAGGTTGCCGCGCCCGATGTGACTAAGCGCCGCGGGGTGGAATGGCTGGCGCAGCACACCGGCGTCGCCCAGCAGGAGACGATCGCATTTGGGGATATGCCCAACGATATTGAGATGCTGCGCTGGGCTGGCTGCGGTGTGGCCATGGAAAACGCCCACCCGGAGGTTAAGGCGGCCGCGGATGCGGTCACCGTGGCTAACCACCAGGCGGGCGTCGCAAAGGTGCTGGAGCGCTGGTTCTAGTCGGTGAAGATGTCTACCTTTTCCGTTTCGGTGTTGTAGACAATCTCGCCGCCCTGGAATTTCACGCGGATTTCCTTGCCATTCTTTTCCTCGTTGGAGAGAGGCAAGCCGAGCTTGGAGGCATTATCGCCCTCGGACCACTTCTTGGCGATCTCACCCGTCAACGCCTTGGTGCCGGACTCCTTGGAGGAGAGCACCACGCCATTCTGGAAGAGCTGGTAGAGGATTTTGCCGCCATCGGTGGTGTCCGGGCCGCCGACTGCTAGACCCAAGACCGGGCCGAAGGCATTGAGCACGGAGGTCCAGGATTCCTTCAAGCCCTCGTTGTTGGAGACTTGGACAACCTTGTTGACAATCTCCGGGATATCCCCGGTGGTCAAGTTGCCCGCCACCTTCTGATCGGTATCAGGCTTCTGCAGGCGGTCATTGGCGATGAGCACGCCGAAGACGGCGGCAGCGATTCCAGCGAGGGCGGAGATGGTGGAGACCGGTACTTCGACGTCGCCCAGCGACGACGTGATTTCCTCACCTACCTGCTGCGGGGTCTTGGGGGCATTTGGCTGTGGAGACTCTTGCCAGTCCAGGTCCGTGCTGTTCTTGCCGGACTTGATGGCGTCCGCCTTGCGCTTGGTGTTCTTACGGATTTCATCCCAATGGCGCGTGGTGTACTGGCCCGGGCAGGCCGTGTAGTGAAAATCATTATGGCCCGCGAACGCCGGCACGGTGGCCATGGTTCCTGCAGGGAACTTGGAGCCGTTGAATCCGCCGGAGTACAAGCTGGCCTTGCCCATTGGATCGATGCCAGAAATAGCGGCCTTCCAGCCAGCAATCTCGGCCACGGAGTTGAGCATCTCGCGGGAAGGCTCAGCCTGCTCGTAGTTGCCAATCGTGGAAATGCCCCAGTTATTGGAGTTGAAGCCACCCACGTGGGCACCTTGTACGGCCTTGTCCAAGCCGCCGTAGCGGCCTTCATAGATGGTACCGAACTTATCTACCAGTACGTTGTAGCCGATATCGCACCAGCCCAGGGTCTGCGCATGGTAGTCGTAGGCACCGCGTACCTGTGCCGCCGCCTGCGCGCGGGTGTAGTTATTGCTACCCGCGGTGTGGTGCAGGGTCATGGCCTTGATGCCATCGTCGTAGGTTGGCTGCTGGCAGCGCTTAGATTCGTCTGCTCCCCAGCCGGCGCGGGTGACTACCTTGGGCATGCCCGCGGTTTCTGCGGTGGGCTCGATGGCTTCGCCTTCTTGGGCGTTGCCGTCGATAAACACGGCGTCGAGATCCGCAACCTGGGTGCGCTCATCGGCCACGGGGGAGATATCGCCGACGTTGTACGCAAGCGGCGCGGGGCGGTTGGCATCAGCGCCCTTGGCGGCCTTGTCCAGGAGGGAGTCTTCCTTCTTGTCGAGGTTGGAACCGGTCACGAGGTCAACGTTGGCCATAGAAACCTGCACATCGTTGGTATCGCCCACGAAGATTAGTTCGGTGCCGTTTTTACCCTCGGTGTAATTCATTGCATCCATGGGCAGCCACTCGCTCCAGGAACCGTCCTGCTGCTTGGAGCGGACGAAGGAGTTGATATCTCGCTTGCCCTCCCAGGTGACGGCAAACATGTTGAAGGTTTCGTCGCGGTGGAACTGCTTGACCGCGCGGCGGCTTTCGCCTTCGCCCTGAGCGGCTACGGCTGGGTCATCGACGACGATGGATTCGCCGTCACTGAAGCTAGAGGAGGAATTTTTGACCTCAATGGGACCGCCGTTGCCGGAGTCTTGGGTCTTGAGAACTTGCTGTCCGCCGAATGCGGCCGTCACGGCGAGCGCGATGGAGGTGACCGCCGCGATGACGGGGGTGGACCATTTTGACCTAGTGGGTACTAGTCGACGTCGTTGTTGCACTGTTATCTCCCTAGGGTTGTGCAGCTGTAAAAACGGTTGCCAAAAGTTAAGAGTTGATAGTGATGGTACGTTTGTGACTTCTGTGAAATCTGTTGCGACACGCCGATGTGCCGTGTCAGCTGCCGTAGTGCAATAAAGTGGAGGCCATGACTTCTTATGACCTCATCGTTGTTGGCTCTGGATTTTTTGGTCTAACGGTTGCCGAGCGCGCCGCTAGCCAGCTGGATAAGAAGGTGCTCATCGTGGAGCGCCGCAATCACCTCGGCGGCAATGCCTACTCCGAGGCCGAACCCACCACCGGAATCGAGGTGCACAAGTACGGCGCGCACCTCTTCCACACCTCTAATAAACGCGTGTGGGATTACTGCAATAAGTTCACCGATTTCACCGACTACCAGCACCGCGTGTTTGCCATGCACGATGGCACCGCCTACCAATTCCCGATGGGCCTGGGTCTTATCAACCAGTTCTTCGGCCGCTACTACTCCCCGGATGAGGCCCGCCAGCTCATTAAGGATCAGGCCGGCGAATTCTCTCCGGAAGAGGCGCAAAACCTGGAGGAAAAGGCCATCTCACTCATCGGTCGCCCGCTGTATGAGGCCTTCATCCGCGATTACACTGCAAAGCAGTGGCAGACCGATCCGAAGGAGCTGCCGGCCGCGAATATCACCCGCCTGCCGGTGCGCTATACCTTCAATAACCGCTACTTCAACGACACCTATGAGGGCCTGCCGGTCGACGGCTACGCGGCATGGCTAGAAAACATGGCTGACCACGACAATATTGAGGTCCGCCTGGATACCGATTGGTTCGAGGTGCGCGAAGAGCTGCGTGCCGAGTCCCCAGATGCGCCCGTGGTCTACACGGGCCCACTTGACCGCTACTTTGATTTTGCCGAGGGCGAGCTGGGCTGGCGCACCCTCGACTTCGATCTGGAGGTGCTGGATACCGGCGATTTCCAGGGCACGCCGGTGATGAACTACAACGATGCGGACGTGGACTATACCCGCATCCACGAATTCCGCCATTTCCACCCGGAGCGCAAGGATAAGTACCCGAAGGATAAGACGGTCATCATGAAGGAGTATTCGCGCTTTGCCGATAAGGGCGATGAGCCGTACTATCCAATCAATACCCCAGAGGACCGCACCAAGCTGGAGGCTTATCGACGCCGCGCTGCCGCCGAGGCACGCGAGAACAACGTTCTTTTCGGTGGCCGCCTGGGCACCTACCAGTACCTGGATATGCACATGGCCATTGCCTCAGCGCTGAGCTTGTTCGACAACAAGCTGGCTCCGTTCTGGAACGAGGGTAAGGCGCTTGAGCAGGAGCGCGGCCACTAAGCCGAAATCCGTCAACAGAACGCTTAACACTCAACACACCACCCAACACACCACACTATGGAGTGTTGGGTGGTGTGTTGTATGTAGTGTTGTGTAGTGTTGCGCAGACCGGGAAAATTATGTTTGAACTGCGAAAGCATACCGTACTGTGAGAATTTCGGACGAGGAACACGTGCGAACACTACACACAACACCACAGTATGTGTAGTGTTGTGTGTAGTGTTTGAAGGTGTTCAGGAGCGTTGAGCGCTGATAGGGGGTGAGTGATTGTGGTCTGGGACGATGACCAGGCGGAAATCGCCGAGATCATTGAAAGCCTGCGATCTCAGGACACCGATACGCGCGCCGTCGAGGTCAAGGCAGCTGCGGGAGGTTTTCCCAAGAAGCTCGTTCGCTCTATCTCTGCCTTTGCTAACGGGACCGGTGGAATCATCATCTTGGGGCTGGATGAAGACAACGGGTTCGTTACGGTACCAGACTTTGATGCTACTGCCATGGCGGATGCCCTGGCTGGCGCATGCGCAGACCTCGTGACCCCGTCGGTTCGCGCCCAGATCGACATTGTTGAGTGGGAGGGCGCGAGCATTGTCGTTGGCACCATTCCCGAATGTGCTCCTTTTGAGAAGCCCTGCTGGGTCGTTTCTCAGTCGAAGTATCACGGCAGCTATATCCGGGTCCATGATGGGGACCGCGTACTAAAGCCATACGAGATCGACCGGCTGGAGGAAAACAAGACCCAGCCGGAATGGGATCTGGAGCCGGTTCCGGCTGCTGACATCGACGATCTGGATCCTGACATTGTGGCCGAGATCTTGGCCCGCGAGCGCTCCATCCATGAACGCATTTTTGGACGGTTGAGCGATGAAGAGGCGATGTTAGCGCTCCACCTGATTACCCGGAACGACAACGGAAAACTAGTGCCAACTCTGGGCGGGCTCATGGCAGCGGGCACTTACCCGCAACAGTTTTTCCCGCGGCTCAACGTGACCTTTGCAGCATATCCCGGCACCGATAAAGCGGCCGGGTTGGGCAAGCAGCGCTTCCTCGACAACGAAAGTCTGGTGGGGCCCATTCCGGTGCTGGTCGCGGATGCCGTGCGGGCAGTCCGACGCAATATGCGCGTCGGAGGCGTAATCGCGGGAGTCTTCCGTAAGGACTTGCCGGACTATCCTCCGGAGGCCGTGCGTGAGGCAGTCGCTAATGCGCTTATGCACCGTGACTATTCGCCGCAGGCGCGGGGCACGCAGGTACAAGTGAACCTGTATGCCGACCGGCTGGAGATCCTCAACCCCGGTGGTCTTTATGGAACGGTCACCGTTGATCGATTGGGCACTGCGGGTATGTCTAGCGCGCGCAATCAGCATTTGTCTGCGCTGCTGGAGGTGACTCCTGCCGGTGACGGAGATGGGTACGTTGCGGAAAATCGTGGTACCGGATATATCGAGATTCTCGACCAACTGGAACAGCAGCTGCTGCCGCCGCCGGTACCACGGGATTCATTGACCGAATTTGAACTCACCTTTGCGCGGCGAAATCCGACTACCCCGGAGCGCACCGCGGCGTCGGGCGGCGGAACCCGCGGGCGCGTGCTCGACTATCTTCGCGAACACAGGACAGCGTCCAGCCGCGAATTGGCAGGGGCTGCAGGGCTGTCCCTCAACGGAGTGCGCAGGATCATCAACGAACTTGTTGAGGAAGGCGTCATTGTGCGCACTGAGCCGCTGAAGAGCCCGAAGCAGCGCTATCGGCTGCAGGGCTAACCACGGTGTTCAACGTTACCTTGTTCGCGCGCCGCCGCTGAATACCTTGGCGCGAATTTCTCCATCTGTTCAAGCACGAGCTTGATGGCCTCCGGCGCCTTGTCCGGTGGATATTTGTAGTCGCGTAGCAACCTGCGGACCGAGCGGCGTAGTTTCGCGCGTACGTCATCGCGTACTGTCCAGTCGGTCTTTGCATCGCGACGCAGCATGGAAACGAGCTGGCGTGCGATTTCAGCAAGAACTTCGTCGTCCATGAGCTCGGTTGCGGATTCGTTTGTCGACACTGCGTCGAAGAAGGTGAGCTCGTCATTGCCTAGTGGCGGGGTGAATTGTTCACCGCGCTTGCTTTCCTTGACAATCTCCTTGGACAGGCGGATGAGTTCGGCGATGATTTCAGCGGCCGTGAGCTGCTGATTGGTGTACCGATTCATCAGCTCGGTGATCCGCTCGGAGAACTGCTTGGAGCGCAGCTCGTTGTTTCCTGTGGCGGTGCGGGCTTCCTGCTGGAGCTGGCGGCGCAACGCATCGATGAGCAACGAGACCTCAGAGGGGGATTGTTTGTCCTTGAACAGGTCGACGGTGAGATCCTGCAAGTTCGGAATCTCAATCCCGGCCTGGCGGTAGATGTCGATGACACCGGTGGCCTCAGCCGAATCAACGACCAGCTTGCCTAGGGCGTTGCGGATGGAGTCGCTAATCGGCTCGCCATTGGCCACGCGGTCGCCCGCATCGAGCTTGATGAGCCAGTTCTTGACCTCGGAGTAGAACCGCACGCTGTCGCGGTACTCCTCGGCGTCGGGGCTGCCCGAAGCTAGTGCCCAGGCACGCGCGAGCCTTCCAGCCTGACGTTTGAACTCATCAGCGACGGGACGCGCGTTTGGCTTCTCGGGGTCGTAGTTGCCTTCGGTCTTCGGATTGCGCAGGAAGCCCGTGACATCGAGCAAGGCACGGCGAAGGTTGGCGTCATCGATGAAAGCGGTGTTCTTCCATTCGATTCCCACAATGTCGTCGAGACGAGCCAGGAATCCCTTCGCCAGAGTTAGTGCTTCCTCAACGTCCTGGCCTGTGACCTTGGTTCCGTCGTCGGAGGGGTTGAGTGTGAACTCAGCCAGCGCCTTCTCCAGGTTTTCGACCAGCGGAGCATAGGCGACAAGGAGGCCATCCTGCTTGTCCCGGAACGTGCGGTTGACGCGGGCGAGGGTCTGCATGAGCAGCGCGCTCTTGAGCGAGCGGTCAATGTAGAGCGTGTGCAGGGGCGGCGCATCGAAACCGGTGAGCATCATGGACTGAACGATGGCGATTTCCAGCTCGTCGTCGACGTCCTTGATGCGGTTCTTCACGGCCTTGAGCGCGCTCGGGCGGCGCATATGGACCTTGAGCTCATCCGGGTCGGACGGCGCGGCAGAGTAGATGACCTTGATTTTTCCCTTGTCATCGGCATCCGAGTGCCACTCAGGGCGCAGCGCCACGATCTTGGAGTAGAGGCGTGCTGCGATGGAACGCGTGGCGGTCACGATCATGGCTTTGCCCGGTGCACCGATGAACTCCCGCATGTTCTCGCGGCGGTCTTCCCAGTGGCGAACAAAGTCCTCAGCGAGCGCATCCAAGCGGTCGTCGGAACCGTAAATGATTTCCAACGCGGCGACGGAGCGCTGAATCCGGTCGCGCTCGACTTCGTCGAGACCCGTGAGCACTTCCTCAGCGGTGTCATCAATCTCGTCATCGGTAATCCCAGCAATGCGCTTGAGTGGGATGAGGCGCGGTTCGAAATACACGGGAACGACGGCACCGTCCTCGACGGCGCGGTTCATGTCGTAGATGTCGACGTCATCACCGAAGACCTTGCGCGTATCGCGGTCCCATTCCTTGAGCGGGGTACCGGTAAACGCCAACATGGTGGCATTCGGTAGTGCATTACGCAGGTGCTGCGCGTAACCGTCAGCCGCGGTGTCGCCAAAGCCATAGTGCGAGCGGTGAGCCTCATCAACGATGACCACAATGTTGCTGCGGTCAGAGAGCAACGGGTGCTCCTTTTCGCGGAGCTCGCCCTTTCCATTCAAGCCAAACTTCTGGAGCGTGGAGAAGTAGATGCCGCCGGAGTTCTTCTGTGAGAGCAGCTCACGCAACTCAGCACGGGACTCGATATTGCGCGGTGCCTCCGGCAGGATGGTGGACCGGTTGAAGGTCTCAAATAGCTGCTCATCCAGCTCGGTACGGTCATTGAGCACAATGACGGTCGGGCTGAGCATCTCGGGCCGACGCATAATCTTGGCGGCGTAGAGCTCCATCTCCATGGACTTGCCCGCACCCGTCGTGTGCCAGATGACGCCAGCGCGCTTGTCGCCGCGCGCCGCCGTGATCGTGGAACCCACAGCCTTGGTCACCGCGAAGTACTGGTGCGGCTTCGCGATGCGCATGACTAGCCCCTCGGCCGTGTCATCGAACGCCGTGAAGTCGCTGTAGAGTTGTCCAAAACGCTCCACATTAAACAGACCATCAAGCAACAGGTCCAGCTGCGTGACCGGCTCGCCGGCCACAACCATGTTGTTGGGGTCTACCGGGCTGCCGTCCTCATCTACATTCCACGGCGCAAAGTGGTTCCACGGAGTAAACGGCGTACCGTACTTCGCGCTGAGGTCATCCGAAGGAATCACAATATTGGCAAAGCGGAAGGCCATGCCGAATTCCTTGACGTAGGTCTGCAGCTGGTTGTGGGCGCCCTCGACGGAGGTATTCGCGCCCGTCTTCTTCAGCTCAATAAACGCCAGCGGCATGCCGTTGACGTAGCAGACCACATCGAAGCGACGCTCGCCGTCCAGGTTCGCAACGGTGACCTGGTTGAGCGACAAATAGTCGTTCATGTGCGGATGCGAGGACAGGAAGCAGATGGTTGGGTTCTGAACGTTGCCCTCGTGGTCGATGTACTCGATACCGCGGTAGCCTTCCACCAGAATCTGGTGAATGCGCCGGTTCTCCGCAATCGCGGACTGTGACTTCGGCGTGATGACCTCACCAATCGCCTGGTCGAGGTACTCCTCCGGTACGCCCGGGTTGAGGTTGCGCACGGCATTGTGCAGACGCCCGCGCAGAACGATGTCATTCCAGGTGTCGCGCTCGCCGGAGCCCGGCGCAAAGTCCGGGCCGTGGCCGGCCTGCCATTCCAGTTCCGCCAGGTGGTCCTGAACAATGAGCTCGAGGGATTCTTCGCTCAACATGAGCTTCTCCTTAGGAGTTGTAGGGGTAGGGTTGCTTAGCTTTCCGACGCCGCCTCATCCGCAGCGTCCTCCGCCTCACCGACTGTGATGCGGCCGCTCATGAGGAGAGGAAGGAGCTCGTCGCGGGTGCGGGCGAGTTGTAAATTCTGGATCTCAAGGCTTGTGGCAAGTCTCCAAAGTGAATTTCCGAGTTGATTCGTTTCTTCCGACATCTGGGCGGGGACTTCGACTTCCTGGTCTAAATCGCCACGCTTAATATGCCCCATCGTTGTGGCCTTACCAGCGGCAATCATTTGGAAATATTCGAGCTGAGCATCGATTGCTTGACGGAGAGCCCATAAATCCAGTTGTCCATTGGGAACCACTTTGAAGATGTGTTGATTGACAATTGCCTGGTCATAGGGCCAACGCTTGGTTATAAGGGTACCGGACCAAGAAAATAGAAGGTCGCCTGGATTTACCTCGTTGTCTGGATCTGCATCGAAGTCGCTGAATACGGTCTTTCCGCCAATGCCAGAGTTCATTTCTGCAATGCGGACGACAACCCGGCCGGTTCCAGACGCGCCTTTAGTGAATGCTTTGCCATTGATGAATGAGGCCAATGAGCTAAGTGGAACGTCAATGTTGCTAAGAGAAAGTTCTTTTTGCCAAAGGGCTCTTAGGATTTCATCGATTTTTGAAATTGACGTTTGGTTTGCGGCGATTTTATCGTCGAGAGCCCTGAGTGGAGCAGATATGGATTGTTGTTGTCGTACCGAAAAATCGGGCAGTTCCAGTTGCTCCAGCATTCCTTTCGTGAGAGCAGCTCGAGACGCTCCGGATGATGCGAGCATCAATAAGTGCTGTTTTACCTCGGGGGAATACAACCAGTACATAAGCCAGTAAGGGTCGAGCTGGTCTGGATTTGCTCGGATGATAGCGACGTGTTGATTGACACGGGCTTGCTGTCGGCGGTTCCAGATTGCGACTCTTGCCGTTGAGTCACCGGTGATATTTAAGAGCACATCATTGAGGTGGACACTGACACCTTCCATCGCTTGAGCTTGTTCTTCAGAAATAAAGGCTAGGCCTGATTCGTGGAATGACAGATCTAGTATGTTCTGGGAGCGGATAATCGGAATTCCGGAGTCGATGTAGGCGCTCTTGCCGCCACGAGGTGTCGAGCCTGAGCCAATTTTGGTAGTCAGTTCTTTCAGGTTGGGCATGTTACTTCAACCTCCCAAGCTGTTCGCGCACGACCTGGTCGAGGCGGGCGGCGTCGTCAAGCGCGGCGGTGAGTTCGCCGGTGAGTCGGGCAATCTTCTCGTCGATGGGCTCGTCGTCTTCTTCGGCCTCGGCGAAGCCGACGTAGCGGCCAGGAGTCATCGCGAAGTCGGCGTCGCGGATGTCATCGAGGGAGGCGGACTTGCAGAAGCCGGCGATGTCCTCGTAGGCCTCGTCCTTCGGTGCGGAGGTGCGGCCGCGCCACAGGCGGAAGGTGTCGGCGATCTTCTGGATGTCCTCGTCGCTGAAGGTGCGCTCAGTGCGGTCAATCATGTGGCCGAGCTCGCGGGCATCGATGAAGAGCACCTGGTTGGTGCGGTCAATGGTGCCCTTGGAACCAGCCTTCTTGTCCTTGGCGAAGAACCAGACGCAGACCGGAATCTGCGTGCCGCGGAAGAGCTGCGCAGGAAGTGCGATGACGCAGGAAACGATGTCGTCTTCGACCATGGCCTTACGGATATCGCCTTCACCGGAGGAGCTCGACGTCATCGTGCCATTAGCCATGACGACGCCGGCCTCGCCCTGTGAGGTGAGCTTGGAAATAATGTGCTGCATCCACGCGAAGTTTGCATTGCGCTTGGGCGGGACGCCGTATTTCCAGCGAGTGTCTTCCTCGTTGCGCGACCAATCCTTGATGTTGAACGGCGGGTTGGCCATGACGTAGTCCATCTGCTTGCCCGGATGGATGTCGCGGGCGAAGGTATCAGCCCATCGCTCACCCAAGCCAGCAGAGCTAATGGCGTGGATAGCCAGGTTCATCTTGGCCATGCGCCACGTGCGCTCGTTTAGCTCCTGGCCGTAGATGGCCAGAGCAGTGCGGTCCTTCTCCGTGGTCTCGAGGAACTTCTCGGCCTGCACGAACATGCCGCCTGAGCCACAGCACGGGTCATAGACGCGACCCTGGGTTGGCTCCAGGATTTCCACGAGAGTGCGAACGACAGGACGCGGGGTGTAGAACTCACCGCCACGCTTGCCCTCAGCACGGGCGAACTTCTCCAGGAAGTATTCGTAGACCTCCCCCAGCAAATCGCGAGCGCGCTCGGGACCCTCCGCGGTGAAGCGCGTGGTGCTGAACAAGTCGATGAGTTCGCCCAAACGGCGCTGGTCAACGCTATCCGAGGCGAAGTTGGTGGGCAGGGTACCTAATAGCGACTCATTGTCCAGCATGAGCTGCTTCATGGCGTTATCGATGAGCTTGCCGATGGACTGGTACTCCTGGCCGGCGTCGGCCGTCTTGCCCTTCGAGTTGTCACGCAGGAAGGTCCAGCGAGCGATGGGGTCGACCCAGAAAACGTTCTTCTCACGGTAAGCATCGATATCCTCCAGGTCTTCCTGGATGTACTCTTCGCTATCGCCGCGCTCCTCGCCTTCAGCACGCAGCTCCGCGCGCCGGGCGTCGAAAGCATCAGTGACGTATTTGAGGAATACCAGTCCTAGGACGATGTCCTTGTACTGGGATGCGTCCATGGAACCGCGCAGCTTGTCTGCTGCCTTCCATAAAGTGTCCTTGAGCTCTTTGAGGGTGGTGGCGGAGGCAGACTCTACGTTCTGCACATCCTTGACTGAGTTAGTCATTTTTCTCCTTACATATAACGGTGTTTGTGCGTTTGAATGTTGAACTCTGTTATTAGCCTGGCGGGGATTGTGCACGAGATTCAGCGATGGTGACAGCACCGGTACCTATCGAAATAGTGAGGTTGTGCCGTAGAACATCGATGCTCCTTAGCTGCTCAACCAACTGGCGACGCCGTGCGCCGAGCTGTTGCTCGACTGTGCTGAGGTCTTCCGCATTCTTGCGAGGCAATACGGGGAAGTACACCGATGCCAACTCGGAGGAGACAGCTTCGTTAATAGCCTTCTCTACGAGGTAGGGAAGGCAGACCTGTTCCAAGGGAGTGTGGCTGCGTCCACGGAAGGTGCGGCATCGTAGTGCTTGAGCCGGTGCAGTGACTAGCTTGCCGCCTTCCTCATCGATGAGCGCGCGTGGTCTTGGGTTCTTGATGAAGACCACGTCCCCTGGTTCTGTGAGGGTGCCGCGCGGTGCAATGTCTTCCAGCCGGAGACGATCGATGCAACGTGCGCCCTGTGGAATGCTCCCCAGAATTTCGGGTTCACCGATGAGTTCCAGTTTTGCTACTGCTTCAGGGGCGAGATCATGTTCGGCAATGCGGGATCCGCTGAGTTTCTGCAGTACCCCAGTGCGAGCGTTGGTCGCGGCCTTCCACGGTAGGTACTCAAGGCGCGTTGCCCCCGATTCAGCGCGCATACCAATCTTTGGCTGCGCGTCCTCCAGCCCTGCTGAACTGATGTCTAATCCTGCTTGATGCGCGGTATGCATGAGATCGGCGGCGGAGGACGTCGACGTAGAAGAAAAGACCGAGACATCGAGAGAATGAGTACGACTGCGCCAGGCATCAGCGGCGCGAAGAATACGACCGCGGACAAAGGCGTGCTTGCGTGCTTCATCCGGTGTGGTGAGCATGGTTGCCCAGTCTGAGACGAGACCGGGTCTCTTAAGGTCCGGCACGTCAGCGATAACCACAGCAGCATCGGCAGGGTTGCCTATGGCCTCGCGATTAGGGCGCTTGAGAATCCATAGTGCGCCCTGCTGCTGTCCGCGGTCCGGAAAAATACCTCGGGGCAGCCGTGCGCTGTAACGCAGCGGTGCAATTGCACCGGTTTCAGTCGGTGCGAGGAACCGCCGTCGGACGACCTGCGCTAAAGAGTCCTCGATAAGCATGTCTGCGGTGGAAATGCAGAACATTGCGCCGCGCTCGTCTAAGTTGTCGAGCAAGTCCTGGAGGTGCTCGAAGTATTCGGGCGCAGTCTTTGGAGGGGAAGGAACAGCGTGGACGAGGAGAGAATTCGCTGGGATCTCCTCGCTAGCGTCGATGAATTCCACGTTTCGGCACGCTAGTTCGGCCCAATAGAGAGAGTCTGGTGCGCAGTCTTTTCGATATCCGATGCTGAGCACCAGTGTCTCTTCGAGTTCCCGGGTGAGTCCAGTGACGAAACCTAGGCTGTATTCATCAGTAGGGATGATAGGTGGAGTTGGGTTCTCTAGCGTGAGGGCTTCCGATACTGCTTGCATAGCGCGGGAAGTAAATCGGGAAGAGAGTGTGACCTGGCGCTGAGCACTGAGGTCATCTGCAAGACGGGCGAGCGCGGCCGCGGGCCCGAAAGCTGCCTCGGCTACCTGCTCTGCGGCTTGTGCGATGTCAGCTTCAGGGTCATCAGAAGGAATGTTGTCTGCTGCGCGCTGGTACGCCGCGGTAAGAGAGTCGATTACTGCAGCAGAGGGCGAAAAATCCTGAGGGGAGAGAGCCGTGTTGCAGTTTAAAAGGCCCAAGGCCGCGCGTTCCGGATTGTGGAGCAGCATTCGGTAGAGCGAAGAATAGAAGAGGGCATCTTCAACGGCTGTGTCGCGGCGGCCGAGCTTAGTTGCTCGCAGCCAGTCTTGAATTTCGGTGATGGCGTAGTAGGGGTGGCCATCATGTTCTCCGTAAGGGGAGGGGAAGGGCGTGATGGATTCGGAGTTAAAGCGCTGAATCCACTCGTTGACCGCGGGGCGCGTAACGCCGGTCAGCCGGGCGACATCGGCGAGTGTCAGTGTTGCGGTCACTTGAGGCCTCCTTTCATAGGGTAGTGATGGGGAATAAGGGTGAGCGGTCATTGCTGATTGCTCTGCCCAATACGTTAAACGAACTCGAGTGGAGTGCCCAGCTTTTAGTCTGTTAATCGTCCTGAAGGGGGCTTAAGGCTGGGTAATTCAAACTACAAGAGTGTCGCCCAAAAGTGGTTTGGTTTTCGTGGGGATCGGGCTTCAAAAGCGCATGACTTGCTGACGTGTTCGGTCAGGTCCGGTGCTAAAGCGGGGGATCGATGTGCACTTTGTGGCCGATTTCCTGCTGGTGAACGTGTTGGCTGGGCTGTCTGTCGCTGTCGACATGTGGATGGCTATCGTCTCCGCGCTGAGTATGTTCGACAACAAGCTGGCTCCGTTCTGGAATGAGCGCAAGGCCCTTGAGCGGGAGCGAGGCCACTAGAAGCTATGCTTGATTACCTCTGGGAAAGGAGGTGACGGCATGGCTGACCGCCGCATGTGGAAAATGTCGCCGGAGCGGCTGCAGGAGCACCTGAAATTGCGTAGCCGCGCATCGCGCATTCCCGATAAAAAGAAGGAACAGTCCAAGAAGGCCTGCCGGAACTCCCGGCGGGCCTTTCCGCTTTTCGGTGCAGAAAACTATTGGGTTATTCCCAACCGTTTGACTTTACCCAACATTAACTGTTAAAGTTAACGACAGGTTAACAATTAGCAAACGGGACAATAATCCGAGAAAGGGGATAACAATGAACCAGTTTGAAACCCTGCGCCAGGATCTGCACGAGAACTACGGCCACGACTACACGGCCGCGGAAATCGATGCCAAGCTCGATGAGGTTATTGCCAAGCACACCAAGAAGGCGGAGCTCGAAGAATTCGTGCCGCTTTTGGTGGAGCGTGAGGTGCGCGACTACTTCGGTGCTCACCGTCTGCACGTACGTTTTGCCGCCGGTGCCAATAATGCGCTGGCCCAAGCCGCAGCGGAACTCACCCGCAAGCACGCCGGCGAAGCCCTCTTTGTGGATACCGCCGTTGCCCACCCGGAAAACGAGGCAGAAGGCCACCTCGCCCACGTCATGAACGAGCGCGGTATGGGCGAGGCCCCGAATAAGTACCTCGATGAGGTGCGTACGGTAGCGATGCCGGATTACATCGTGTTCTTGGGCCGCGAGATCGAGCGCGATGAGGCAGGCAAGGACATCAAAATTTGGGATATTCCTGCCGCGGATACCGTGGAGGAGGCGCGCGAATTGGCTGATGACCTCGAAGCCCGCGTACTCTACATGCTCAATAAGCTGGGCATTGATCCGGTAGCCGAACCGGTCAACGCCTAGAAGCGATATGGGTCGGGCAGCTGGGAGGAGACGTTATTATTGGCCACCCAGAAGCCCGCAAACCTATAGGGCATGTAATGCGTGCCCATGCCGGGGCGCCATTCCGGCGTGCCCAGAAGCGGGGGAGTTTTACGGTCGCGTTGCGGATATAGCCTTTCTGGCAGCGCGCCCACCATGGGGTGGTAGTCCTCGAGGACGCGAGCGAAGGCGGAGTCGAAGTCTTTCCGCGACAGATCCTGGGACAGGTCTTTAATGCGCTGCGTTATCTGGCGCAAGCTGGCGTTGTCGGGCTGGCGGGAGAGGGCCGCTTGGGCGTCGCCAAGCAGCCATTGCACCTCGCCCGCGCGCACTGCAGTATCGCCGGCGCAGAAATTTTCCAAGGAATCTATCTGCGCTGCGGCCGTATTGATTTGCTTGAGCGCTTTGTATGCCTCCTTAATGGAAGCGGCGTGCAGGGAATAGTCTTGGATGTTCTCCAGCGCCTTGAGCGTCGGTCGCGCATCAGTGTACTGATTGAACAGAGAGCGCCACTGTACCTTCAGGTAGTCGCCCGCCAAGGGGGAATGCAGGGCGTCAATCCGGGCCTCCGTGCGCTTGATGAGTTCCTCAGCCCCGTCGCGAGCGCCCTCAATATAATCGAAGCGCTTGCGCACTCGGGCGCGGCGGATGAACAAGTAGGTAATGAGGCCGACCGCGCCCAGAACCACGAGCACCATAGTGGCTGCGATGAACACGGACCACGTGGGTGCATCCTGCGCATATTGTCGGCGCACGGTGGTATCCGCGGCGGCGCGCGTCGCCAAGATCATGCCGACGGTATAGTCATCGTCCGCCAGCGCCGGCCGCATCTGGTCCAAGATGCCGTCCATGCGGCCCTCGTCATAAATCTTGATGTCCTGGCACACCTCTGTGCCGCAGTGCACAGCCATACTATTGGGCTCAAAACCTACCGCGATGACGAGCACATTTTTCTGTAACTCACTTCCGCTGATGAAATGTGGATGCTCGCGGGCCAAGTCATGGAACAAAGTCCGGGAAAATTCCTCGCCCGAATTCGGATACGTAGCGTAGAGGACTTCGTGCACAGAATCCGGCAAATGCATGGACTGTGCTTGCGATTTGATGGCGTCTTCGTCCGAATTGCTGAGGGTTTGGGCGTGGTCCAGAAACTCCACCGCGGGCTTTTCCTCTGCGATAGCGGCGGGCGCGCTGGCTACAGCGAGAAGACCTACTGCTGCCGCGCAAGGAACCCATCTCATGATGTTCCATTTTACGGGCTCCGCGTGTAAACCGTAGTACTTATGCAAAAGCAACTACGCTAAATCGCTGACTACTGTTTATACCGTTTGGAGAATCGAAGCTATCGTGACTGCCAACAACACCCAGGCCCATGAGCCCCTGCAGCGCATCCTGCTGCCTAAGCGTGGCGAGCCCTTTGATGTGCGGATGCTCTACCTCATCGAGGCCGAGCAAAACCGCGAACGCCTTAGCTGGTTTAACCGCACCTCCGTCACCATTCCGGCCGGCGAGGAAGCCTCTTTTGAGACCTACTTCAATGCCTTCCCGGCTTCTTATTGGCGCCGCTGGTCGCAGCTGCGTTCCGTTATTCTCAGCCTAGACATTGAGGGTCAAGCAAATATTTCACTCTACCGCTCCAAGCAGGATGGCCAGCGTATTTCCGTGGCCAACCACCTGGTGGGCACCGGCCACCACGAGTTTGAGCTGCCACTCAAAAACTTCGAGGACGGCGGTTGGCTGTGGTTCGATATCACCGCCGAGCAGGAAACCACGCTTGCCGACGCCGCCTGGTGCTCTCCCCACGCCCCCGGCCCGCAGGTGCTGCCGGATGGGACCGAGCAGCCGGCGCAAGACAAGCGCGTGGCGGTCGGTATTCCTACCTTTAACCGCCCGACCGATGCCGTGGCAGCACTCAAGGCATTGGCCGAGGACCCGGTGGTAGATGAAATTATCGACTTCGTCCTCATGCCGGACCAGGGCAACCAGCACCCCGCTGATGAGCCGGGCTACGACGAGGCAGTGGCCCACTTTGGCGATCGTTTCCGCGAGTTCCGCCAGGGCAATCTGGGCGGCTCTGGCGGCTACTCCCGTATCATGTACGAGGCGCTGGAACATACCGATTCGCCCTTCATCCTCTACATGGATGATGACATCGCCATTGAGCCGGACTCCGTACTGCGTGCGGTTCAGGCGGCCCGCTACGCCGCCAAGCCCATTGTCGTCGGCGGCCAGATGCTCAACCTGCAGGAACGCTCCCAGCTGCGCACTACCGGCGAGCAGGTTAACCGTGCCGATTTCATGTGGGGCGCGGCGCCGCACGCCGTCTACGACCACGACTTTGCTAAGTACCCGCTGCGCGCCATCGGTACCCACGAAACCCACCTGGATCCGAAAAAGTATGATTCCCGTGCGCTGCACCGCCGTGTTGACGTGGAATATAACGGCTGGTGGATGTGCCTCTTCCCGCGCATCGTGGCAGAAACCAACGGCCAGCCATTGCCGCTGTTTATCAAGTGGGACGATACCGAGTACTCCCTGCGAGCAGCGCGCAACGGATTCCCTACGGTGACTTGGCCGGGTGCCGCCATCTGGCACATGGCCTGGGCCGATAAGGACGATGCCATTGACTGGCAGGCCTATTTCCACCTACGCAACCGCCTCATCGTGGCCGCGATGTACCACGAGGGGCCGGTCAAGGGCATTACCAAGTCCATCTTTAAGTCCACCCTCAAGCACACCATGTGCATGGAATACTCCACCATGGCCATCCAGATTGAGGCTATGCGAGACTTCCTGGCCGGGCCGGACCATCTCTTCGACATCTTGGAGTCTTCGCTGCCGCGCATCGCGCAGATCCGCAAGAACTACTCCGATGCCGTCATCCTGGAATCCGCCGATGAGCTGCCGGCTCCCACCGGCGCGCCGGGCGTGCCCACCCGCAATATCGGCGGCCGCCTGGCCAAGATTAAGAAGATCCCGTGGGCTATCAAGGGTCTCAAGCACCTCGTCAGCAAGGAAGACGCTGCGCACCACGAGGCGCCGCAGCTCAACCTCACCCCGGACGAGGCCCGCTGGTTCACCTTGTCCCGCGTAGATTCGGCCACTGTGTCCACCGCGGGTGGCACCGGCGTGGCCTTCCGCAAACGTGATCGCGATCTGGCCAAGGACCTCGTGACCCAGACCCGCGAATTGCTGAAGGAAATCGAAGAGAACTTCGACGACCTGCGCGCCGAATACCGCGCGGCCCAGCCGGAGCTGACCTCGCGCGAGTCGTGGAAGAAGGTCTTCGATGCCCAATAAGCTTTCCGTAGCAGAATCGCGCGTCCTCGAATGCATCCAGGGTGCGGCCTTCGACGTGCCCGGCGTGCTTCCCACCGCCCGCGGGCTTAGCCACTGGGGCGAGCATGCCTTGGGCTGGATGGGCAGCGCTGCGGTAGGGGCGGGCATCGACAAGCGCCGCCGCGAAGGCTGGGTCCGTGTTGGGGCCGCCGCCTTCCTCGCGCACGCCGCCAGTGTGGTGCTCAAGCGCATCGTGCGCCGCAAGCGCCCGGATTATCCATACGTGCGCGTGGGGGTAAAGACGCCCTCCACATTGTCTTTCCCTAGCTCGCACGCGACTTCGACCACCGCATTCCTGGTGGCGGTAAGCCGCCTTACCGGCCGCAAGGCTCCCCTTCTCGGCGTGCCCGTAATGATGGCATCGCGTATGGTGCTCGGAGTGCACTATCCAACAGATACGGCAGTGGGTGCGGCCATCGGCGCTGCTACCGCAGAGGTCGTGATGAAAGGAATGAAGCATGAGTGATGATGGAAACCAGCACTTTTTCCATTCGGAACCGCACACCTCTGGCGTAGATACCGGCCGCAAGCGCAAGCCACCGAAGAATCTTGTCGATGGCATGATTAAGGCCCTGCGCCCCAAGCAGTGGGTCAAAAACGTCCTCGTGCTGGCGGCCCCCGCCGCGGCCGGCGCCGATGCTCTGTTCCACGGCCGCGTGCTTGTTGATGTCCTCTTGGCATTCATCGTATTCTGCCTCGGCGCTTCCTCCATCTACCTGATTAATGATGCGAAGGACTGGCGCGAGGACCAAGAGCATCCGACCAAGCGCTTCCGCCCGATTGCCTCGGGCGTGCTGCCGATTAAGCTCGCCTATGTCATGGCCGTGGTGCTCATCGGCCTGTCCATCGGCCTGTCTTTCCTTGCCACCGCTGGGCCGCAGCTGGCTATCGTGATGGCGATTTACATCGCGTTGCAGTTGGGCTATTGCTTTGGCTGGAAGCACATGCCGGTGATCGATATTGCCCTGGTGTCCTCGGGCTTCATGCTGCGCACCATGGCTGGTGGCGTAGCCGCGGGCATCGAATTATCTCAGTGGTTCCTGCTGGTTGCAGCCTTTGGCTCGCTTTTTATGGCCTCCGGCAAGCGGTATTCTGAGATCCTGCTGGTAGAACAAACGGGCGCGAAGATCCGCAAGTCCCTAGAAGGCTATACGCCTACCTACCTGCGCTTCGTGTGGACCCTGGCCGCCACCGCGGTGGTCATCTGCTACACCCTATGGGGCTTCGAGCTTGCAAGCGATGCTCAGACCGGTGGCGTGTGGTACCAAATTTCCATGGTGCCGTTTACCATCGCCATCCTCCGCTACGCGGCCGATGTGGACCGCGGCCAGGGTGGTGCACCGGACGAGATTGCACTGGAGGACCGCACCTTGCAGGTTCTCGCCTTGGCCTGGCTCTCCTGCATTGCCATGGCGGTTTATATTATGCCGTTGTTCTAGACACAGGTGAATTGATATAGAAATTTTCCGCGGGACTGATAAACTTTCTCCCCGTGCTTAACATCGATCACAAGAGTGTCGCCCGCTGGAGTACCCCAGCGGTCGTTCTTGTGATCGGTGTTTTATCTTTCTGGGGCGGCTTCGCGCGGCGCTGGATTTCCGATGACGGCCTCATCGTCCTGCGCACGGTGCGCAACCTTGAAGCCGGGAACGGTCCGGTTTTCAATATGGGCGAGCGTGTAGAGGCCAATACTTCCACGTTGTGGCAGTACCTCATTTTCCTTGTGCGCTGGGTCTCCCACGCAAACCTGGAAGGCATCGCCATTTACTTGGGCCTTATCCTGGCGGTAGCGGCAATGGTCGTCGGTACGGGGGCATCGGCAAGCATGCGCTCTGGGGCCGTCCTTCCGGCTGGCGCGCTGGTGTATCTGGCCCTGCCACCGGCGCGGGACTTTTTCACATCCGGTCTGGAATGGGGTCTGTGCATTTTCTATCTTGCTGTGCTGTGGACACTGTTGCTGCGTTGGTCGCGGCCGGCCCGCCACGCCAATAGTAATAGCGACGCCTACTGGCTAGCTTTCTGGGCCGGATTGTCCTGGCTCGTGCGGCCAGAGCTCGCCCTGTACGGCGGGCTGATAGGTGTATTGCTGCTGGTATCCCATCGCTCGTGGAAGATTCTTGCCGCCGCGGTACCGCTGCCGTTGGCCTATGAGATTTTTCGCATGGGCTACTACGGGCTGCTGACCCCGCACACAGCCGTCGCCAAGTCTGCAGCCGGTTCCGAATGGGGCAAGGGCTTTACCTACCTGGCAGATTTCGTCGGCCCGTATTGGCTCTTCCTGCCGCTCATCGTGCTAGCCATTGTGGGTCTGTGGAAGGCGGACCTGCGCCCCACTGCTGTGCGATCCACCGCCACTGCCGCGTATCTTTTTGCGGGTGCGGCGCTCATCCATACGCTTTACGTCTTGCGCGTGGGCGGAGACTTTATGCACGGCCGCATGCTGCTGCTGCCACTTTTTGCGTTTCTGCTTCCAATCTTTGTCGTTAGCGTACGCATGTGGATCGTCTCCGTCTTCTGCGCGGTGTGGGCGCTGGTTATCGTTCTGCGCGGCCATCCGGTGGATCGCAGCATTTATGAGGATGAAATTTCCATCGTAGACGAGCGTGATTTCTGGACCTACGCCACCCAGCGGCAGGAGCCTCCCATGCGTGCCCAAGATTTCCTCGGAGCTAAGTTTATGGAGGACTACCAAAAAGGTATCGATGAACTAAAGGCTGGCGATGCCATGACCTTCCGTTTTATCAAGGGGGAAGATAAGTCCTCTTGGATGGCCACGCCAGCGGACCCTTTGCGTACCGATCCGCCGACTGTTTACCTGCTCAACCTGGGACTTTCTTCCATGAACGCGCCGCTAGATATTCGTGTGCTGGATGATATTGGCCTCAGTAACCCCTTGGCGGCGCGCCAGCCGCGCATCGTGGGAGGACGCATTGGGCACGACAAGAGCCTGGAAATGTCGTGGCAGGTGGCAGATTCCGCAGCCGATATCGATGAGACTCCGCCCTGGATTGATAAGTACGAGGCGACCAAGGCTCGAGCTGCGCTTGCCGACGCCGATTTTCAGAAACTCTTCGCCACATACAGGGAACCCCTAACTTGGGACCGTTTCTGGAAAAATATTAAATTCTCCCTGACCGACGGGCGGACCCTAGCCTTCTCCTCGGATCCTTCGGACTACCTGCACTAATTCCTTCTAATGCAGACTTTAGGGCCAACCTAAGTTACACTAACCTGTGACATTGTTATCGATCCGTGACGTTAACGATATACAGGGTTCGGACGATAGAACTTAGTGACAATCACCGAGTAGTTTGAAGGAGAAAGATGACTGCTTCCATCAAGGGTCGCGTCCTTTCAGCCATCATGGCAGTTGCCGTAGCTTTGGGTCTAGCCGTCGTGGCGGGTTCCCAGCCGGCAGAGGCAGCCAACCGCGACTGGTTGCGCCGTGACGCCACTGGTACGTGTGAGTGGGACAAGGTTGGCTGGTGGGTCCAGCGTTGTGACGTGTGGTCCCAGGCTATGGGCCGCACTATTCCGGTGCAGATTCAGCCCGCGAAGCGGGGCGGCAATGCTGCCCTCTACCTGCTCGATGGACTGCGTGCTACCAATCGCACCAACGCGTGGGTAAACGACGTCAATGCTGCCAAGACCTACGAGCCACATAATATTACCCTGGCTATGCCGGTGGGCGGAGCTGCATCCTTCTACGCAGACTGGCAGGGACCTGCGACGTATGATCTATCAAATCCGGTTAATTATAAGTGGGAGACGTTTCTGACCAGCGAACTCCCAGGCTATCTGGAGCGAAACTTCGGCGTTGCACGTAACAATAACTCTATTGCTGGTTTGTCGATGGGCGCTGGTGCCGCGCTAACCCTAGCGGCGAAGCATCCGAATCAATTCAGGCAAGCGCTGTCTTTTTCCGGTTTCTTGACTACCACTGTTCCAGGGGCACAGACCTTCATGCGTCTGGCCATGTTGGATGCTGGTGGCTTTAATATCAATGCAATGTACGGATCGCTATTCAATCCGAAGCGCTTCCAAAACGATCCACTGTTGCTGATTCCTCGATTGCGTAACACTAATCTATATATTTCTGCGGCATCAGGTATCCCTGGTCCTGGAGACAGCCACTATTTGCCACAGCATCAAGCTGCGGGGGCAGCCTTAGAAGTCGGGTCTAATGCGACTACTCGCGCGTGGGAAACCGCTGCGCGGCTGCAGGGTCTAAATCCGACTGTAAGCTACCCTGCTCAAGGGCTGCACAACTGGGAGCAGTTTGGCTATCAGCTCAATCGCTCTAAGCCACAGGTCTTGAATGTGATGAACGCGTGGTAGCGCATAAAGGGCACCATCGCGAGTACCTTTCGTATCAGCGCTGACCCATCCTCGAAAAGGGGGGTAAGGAGCAAAAGTGGATGCGGACATTTTAGGAATATTCAGAGTAGCAGTTTGCGTCGGCGTTGGTCGATGCTTAATCTGTCGAACTCAAGCTTGATTATTGGGTTAAGTAGCAAAAAGTGTGTCTGAGTTACAGCGATCTTGCTGCTCAGGCTGGGTAAATCGGGCGGATATAAAGTCTTGATGCTTATATCCGCCCGTTTCGTGTTCAATCCATCGGAATGACACCCCCTGTGCTAGTCGGGGTTGGTGTGCTTTCCGGGTGAGTAAAAACAGACCGCGATGCCCGGTAAGTGCTGGGCAAATGAAGAAAAACGGAACCACATCCAAAGGTACAACCAGGTGGCGGTGCAAAGACCCGAACTGCGGCAGCTCCACGACACGAACCCGCACCGATCGCACGCAGGCCCGCAACTTTAAAGCCTTCGTCTCCTATGCCACCTCCACAGCAACGTTGTCTGAACTCGCTCAGCAACAAAGGGTGAGTCGTTGGTCAATTGATTGCCGATTGAACCTTTGGCTCATCGACATCCCCAACGACGGTGCCCCGCAGCGCGTCTACGAGCAGATCTTCATCGACGCCACCACGTCATTGCTTGGCACTGGACCAAACACGAAACTGTCCACGCATACACGCAGCTTCTTCACAAAATCGCCGAGCCGCTCTGCGTCGTCATCGACGGCGGACAAGGCGCACTCACCGCGATTAAAGCCTGCTGGCCAAACGCAATGATTCAGCGCTGCCTCGTCCATGCGCAACGCGTCATCCGCCGCTACACCACCTCACGGCCGCGCACCGACGCCGGCAAAGCCATCTACGCACTGGCGTTGAAACTAACCCGTGTCACCACGCTCGACCAGGCACGGGAGTGGACGCTGCGTCTGCACGGCTTCGGTCAGATATTCAAAACATTCCTCAACGAGAAAACCTCCGTGGCCAAAGAAAGCCGAACTCTCAATAACCAGTGGGAATGGACTCATCTACGGGTGCGCAAAGCCTACAACTCACTGCTGCACCTATCGCGCAACAATTGGCTGTTTACCTACCTGCAGCCCCCAACCGAATGCGCTTGATCCTAAGCGCTGGGCCTCAACGACAAACAGTCTTGAAGGCGACATCAACGCCAGGCTCAAACGCATCGCAGATGCGCACCGAGGCAGGTCTGGCTAACGCCAACGAAAAATGCTCGAGGGGTACCTCCACACCAAAAAGCAACTGCCTGACGATCCGCTAAATACCGCCAGGCAGTGCAATTATAATCAAGATCAACTCGCCAAAGTCAACGATCTTGCCGAAGAAGACCACAACAAAGCCGACCAGGAAACAGGCCGACCTGCCTTCTACGACAACGCTATCCCAACCGAGTACGAACACTCGATAGTAATCAGAAAAGGCCCCATGAAGTAACCAACCGCGTACCCGCCCCGCGAAACGCCGAGCGGACACACATTCTGCTACTTAACTACGATTCTTCGGTCGTTGTAGGAGCCGACATATTCATGAATCGTTTTCTCTGATTCCTCACGATGGCGCCACTTACGCCCATAGAACATCGCATTTTTCATTCGGCCGAACAATCCGGCGCACACAAAATTGTTGGGTGAGGGACCTGACTCCTGTTCGGAGTACCTAGACATGGTGGTCGATTACCTTTCTTGTCAACCCAACCGGTCTGGACATCAAGCGTCTACCAAACAGAGGCAAGGACCAAATTCTTCGGTTACTTAGAATCGATATCAATCACGGTGAAGCCTTCGACACGGTTGAAGAGCTTCAAGCTATCGAAGAATAGGCCTAAACGACAGGATGTGTTGGTGAGGTTGTACGGCTAGCCGGTCTGGCGTGCTGATATTAGGAATATTTCACTTATCCGGAGGGATATCCCAGCTTCGACCATGAAATACCGCCAAAGCCATGCCGGTGTGCTAGGCACCTAGGTTCACGATGAGAGGATGAGTAAAAATCATCCTCGATGCCCCGTCTGCGGCGGGGCATGTACCAAACACGGAAAAACGAGTGCTGGGCACCAACGATGGCGATGCCGCACCTGCAAAGCCACCTTCACCCGCGTGAATAACGACGCCGTGCAAGCCAAATGCTTCCGCCTTTTCATTTCCTGGCTCACCTCCAGCAACAGCCTGGAAGAAACAGCTAAAACCTGCGGTGCTTCACCACGAACTTTGCAACGACGCTTCACACCGTTCTGGCTTATCCAACCACCCCGAAGCGTTGATAAGCAGCGAATCTACGACCAAATCTTCATCGACGGCACCTACTTCAACACCAAATGCCTTGTTGTGGCTGCCGACTCCACCCATGTCATCAATTGGTTCTGGTGCACGAAAGAATCCTCCTAGTCCTACATGCGCCTGCTCGACCCGCTAGCCCCACCACAACTGGTTACCTGCGATGGCGATGCCGGAGGGCTTAAAGCACTACACCAACTGTGGCCTCATACCCCGGTTCAACGCTGCATTGTCCACGTCAAACGCAATATCCAACGCGCCACCGGCCTTCACCCCACCTCGCCGATGGGTAAAGCATTACTACGACTTTCCTTTAAGCTACTAGCCGTTGACAACCTGGATAAAGCAGCCGAATGGACCGTAAAACTACAACAGTTCGGCACCGTATTTAGCACCCAACTCAAAGCCAGAGGGCCTGGCCCCCGGAAAGTAGACACGTCGGGGGTTAGCTATGCTGCTTGGGTCAGTGTAGCTGATGTGAGTGCTT